>DATJSI010000095.1 GCA_035504215.1 Mycobacteriales bacterium | reverse complement strand
CCTCGACAGCGATCGTGCGTGGAGCGACCTGGTGAAGGCCACGAGAAGATCGACCCGCTCGCCGTACTTCCCATTCATGCCCGGCTCGTCCACAACGAACTCGAGACGGCAAATGCGCAGAACTACCGGTACGCGGCCAGGCGGCTCGCGAAGATGCGGAAGCTCGCGAACGGCAGCGACCAGGCGGCCGAGGTCGACGAGCTGATCGCAGAGCTGCGCGAGACCCACCGACGCCGGCCACGCCTCCAGCAGGAGTTCATCCGCGCCGGCCTGCCGTAGCAGCTTCCGTCCGTCGCATCACCTGTCGTGCTGGACAAGCTGACGCGGATCTGGTCATACTTATGACCATGTCCGGGGTCATGCCGCTCGCGGACGTCAAGGCGCATCTGTCCGAGCTCGTCAGCCGAGTCCACGGTCACCACGAACGAGTCACCGTCACGGTGCATGGTCGGCCGTCCGCAGTGCTGCTCGCGGTCGAAGATCTCGAGGCACTGGAAGAGACGATCGCCGTCCTGTCCGACACCGAAGTGCTGCGGCAGCTCGCCGCCTCAGACGCAGAACTTGCACGGGATGAGGGCGAGGATCTCGAGGCATTGACCGCCGCGATGAAGCGACGCCGAGAGACCGCGTGAGCGACGCGCGCTACGAACTGATTATCTCTCCGACCGCGCGGCGCCAACTCGCTGACGTTCTCCCCGAGTCGGTTGCGTTCGCCGCGTACGAGTTCGTCGTCGGGCCGCTGCTGACCAAGCCCCACCGCGTCGGCAAGCGCCTTGAGCCTCCGCTGAGCGACCGTTACAGCGCACGCCGCGGGACCTACCGCGTGATCTACCGAGTCGACGATCAACAGCACGTGGTGACGGTGGTCGCCGTCGTACGACGCGCGGGCGCCTACCGCTCCTGACGACCTCGCGGATCAGGTTCGCAGCGAAGTTCTGGTCGAGCGCGAGCCCGAGCCGGTTCGCCAGCGGGACACGGCGCTGCTATGACTTGCGGGGTTCTCGGTGGAGCTGAGGGTCTAGAACCGACGGACATGGCGAGCGAGATTTACGCTGTTGCCGAATTACTGCCATCAGAGGATAGCCGCGATCCATCGTGAGGCGGTTAGCCGGTGGGCCGAGTGGCGCTCGGTATCTAGCCTTGCTCGCGGGACAGCATCCACCTCCAGGTCGGGAGGAATCCGCGTGGCACGTCGTCTGGGACGTCCATGAAGGGCGACGGGTCGACCCCCCAGGTCGCCGGCATCCAATTGCTGAGCAGGGCCCAAGCGACGCGTTCGGCCTCACCGACGGAGCTGATAGCGACTTCGACAGGGGTCGGATCCGTTGTCGGTTCCGTCAGACCGACCCTTTCTGCCTGCGACGGCATCAGGCGCATCCGGCCGTTGATCATCGCCTGAAGTGTTCTCGGGCGGTCGGGAAGAGCAACCACCACCGAGGCTCGCCGGGCTCGGTCGTCGTAGTGGAAGAACGCGCTTGTCGCCGATTCACCCCGGATTGCGGTCCAACGGCGCTCTCCCGGCAACGTGGTCGACTCGAGGATCGGTAGCACCTCCCGCTGATACTGCGCGTGCCTCCACGCTGCTCGGCCTTCCCTGTCGTTCGGCCATATCTGGACCGGAGGCCCAGGGTGATCCGCGTCCCACATGCCGAGCTGCATGTCCAGCGTGCGACCCAACACCCAGCGCAACGATGGTTCCCGAAGCGGACTCTCACCCACCCAGGGGGGTACTTGGTTCTCGGTGCCGAGACAGTTCGAGAAAAGCGCGGCCGAGTCACGACCGGGCACGTAGCGCCAGCCCCATCGCGACAGCAAGTATGGAATAGCTTCGCGGCCGCTCATGTCGCATAGCCCAGTCCATAACTTCAAGCGACTCGGCTCACGAAGGCGTTTCGGCGCATTCGCCGCCAGCCACGCATTCACCCGATCGCGTGCAGCCACTGTCACCGACTCTTCAACGGCGAGCTCCATCAGACCGAACCACGCCTCGCTCACCGCCCTGGACTCCGCGTCGACGGTCCAGATCAGACCCGCATCTGCCGCGCCCGCCTCGATGACAAGGGCATCCGCACCCAACGCCGAAACGCCCAGCGCCAACTCCGCGCCAGTAACCGGCGTCGTAGCATCCTCTGCCTCAACCAACCACCAGCCGCCGCCAGCCACCCGCGGCTCGTCGATTACGGTCGAGGCGCCAGCCTCAAGCAGCCGCCATCCCTCGCGCGCCGCTTCCTGCCCGCGAATCACTGTGACAAGCACGTCGCCCATTCAATGGCCAGCAGCCGATGGTTGTCACTCAAACACCCAGACTCCAGATGCAGCGTCATACCACCGGAAGGCTGTGCCATCGAGTGCGACGGCTAGTCAACCAAGCCTTCCTCACCAGGATCTACATCGACGAAGACGAGGAAACGCGCGAGCGAACCATCAGCGTCGACTGCAACGAGCCATTCGGCAATCTGCTCTCACGGATCGTTCCCGCCTACGTCCACCACCGTCTCGAAAACTCGCCCACAGGTCAGACCGCCGGCGGCACACCCGAGGTCTACAGCGACGGCGTTCACGAGGGGCAGGGTTCTCATGCGAGCACTTTGGTGGGTCTTCGGATCCTGACGGGGTGCTGGGTTCATCGGACGATGATCGAGTTCAGTACTCGCCAGTTCGGTTTGCCGGCGTAGAGCAGTGCTCTGATCCGGTAGTTGTCGAAGTTGCGGAACCCAAACCCGATCCGCTTGATCCGTTTGATCAGGTTGTTCAGTGCCTCGGTGGGCCCGTTGCTGACGCGGGCAAGGTGGTAGTTGCAGATCTTGTCGAACCAGCGTTTCAGGGTCTCACCGAGCTTGCGGAGCTCGGCTGGCATGGCGGGTCGGTGGCAGTGTGCGATGAGCTCGGTGAGGATCGCTCGGGCCTGGTCCGGGTCGCGTTCGCGGTAGAAGTCGCGGAGTCGCTCTTTGACCCGGTAGGCGATCGCGACCTCGGCGTGGGGGTCGCCGAGGGCGAGCAGCGAGGTCAGACGTTGGGTCGCTTTGTCGGTCAGGCGTTCTTCGCCGGCGACCAGCAGCCGCCGAGCGCGGTAGAGCGGGTCACCACGGCGGCCGCGGTGACCGGTCTGCTCGTTTTGCACCCGGCGCCGGACGGTGTCTAACGCCAGGTTGGCCAGACGGATGACGTGGAAGGCGTCGACGACCTGCGCCGCTTTCGGCAGCACCACGGTGTAGACCGCGGCGTAGGTGTTCGACATGTCCAACGCGCCGAAGGCGATCTGGCCCTTCCAGCCGGCGGACTGCTTGTCCAGAAACCCAGCGACGTCAACGAAATGACGGCTGGGCAGGATCTCGATGATCTGGTGATGTTCGACATCGCAGACCGTCGTCGCGTAGCTGGTGTGAGCGTCGGCGAGCCGCACGAAACTGGTCTCGTCAAGCCCGATCGCTCGGGTCTTGGTCCAGCGTTTACGGTCCGCCGCCAGCAGCGCCTCACCGTAAGTCGTGACCGCGTCGTTGACCGTGTGCCAGTCGCAGTCCAGCTCGCCAGCGACCTCCGACACGGTCCGGCCGCCACCGACCTGCACAGTCGCCCACTTCGCCGACCGGGTCGTGAGCAGACAGCCCTTCGCCGCGATCCGATGATCGCCCAGCACCCAGCTGCGTCTCGGACACCCCGCATCAGGGCAGCGCATCCGGTGCTTACGCCAGCCCAGTCGCATCGGGGCGCCATAGACCGGCAGATCGACATACCGGACCAGCGGGCGCTCCTTCACCCGCGCCGGACCGTCACAGCTCGGACATTGCGGGTCGGTCACGACCTGCTCGATCACCAGATCGACCTGCGGCCCGCGACGCTCGTAGTACAGAACCCGGACGTCCTTGAGCCCCACCAGTGCCTGGACGATCTCGCTAGGCTCGAACACGACGAAGGCGCTTCGAACTTGTTGGGTCACACCTCAAGCCTGAAGCGCCTTCGTCCCATCTCCAGGCAGGCGCGCCCCGCTGAGATCCGAAGACCCACTTTGGTGGAGCTGAGGGGACTCGAACCCCTGACCCCTTGCATGCCATGCAAGTGCGCTACCAGCTGCGCCACAGCCCCGAAACGGCGACCAGTCTACAGACGCCGTCCGGGGCCGTGGCCGGACGCTTAGCTGACGACCGTCTTGTCGATGTCGTTCGTGTAGTCGGAAGTACCCATGTTCGGGAGCTTGTAGGTGCCCTCGATCTGCTCGTGGACGGCCAGCGGCGACTTGCCGTTGGTGTAGGTCACCTGCCAGTTCGTGAAGACCTCGTGTTTGCCCTTCCCGCATGCCTGCGGCGGACTCGCTGAGCCGGCAGCCGGGCTCGCCATCGTCACCGATCCGGTCACCGGCCCGGTCCCCTTGACCACGAGGGTCGCGTCATTGGCCTTGTCGATCGTGAGGGTTGAGTTCGACTTCGTCACGTACGTCGTATCGCCACGGGTCGAGCCCTTGGGCTTGCTCAACGTCGTCGTGCGGCTGGCGTAGAAGGTCTTCACCGTCTTGCCCTTGACGGTGTCGATCGATCCCGAGAAGGCGACGTCGCCGTCCGTCGTACCAATCGAGTGGGATGCGTTCCAGGAGATGCCTGACCCGCACTCCAGGGTGAAACCGCCCGGATTGCACGTCGTCTGGTCACCCGTCTCGTAGTAGATGACAGTCTTGCCGGAGAGGTGACTCGCGTGCACTTTGCCCCAGCCGTGCTTGCCCGACCGGGTGTCGAACGTCAACGAGCCCTTCACCTTCACCGGCACCCGGATGGTCTTGTACTTGCCGCAGGTGGAGGTGTGCTTCTTGCCGTTCGGCGCGAAGGTCAGGTTGACCGTTGCGTACGGCGAGAGCTGCGACTTGGTCTTGATCGAGCCCTTGTCGGTCTTCGTGCTGAACGTGAAGGCCTTCTTCATCGGGAAGGTCCAGTCGTGCGTCTCGGGCACGCCCTTGCGGGTGATGGTGAACCCAGCCGCCTGGCTGAACCCGCTACCCAAACCGTTCTGGTCGATCGAGGCGAAGAAGTTGACCCGCAGCTTCTTGTGCGTGGTCGAGGTGAGCGTCTGGGTGGGCGGGTCGAAGCTCGCCCCGTCGAAGGACGCAGCGGCGGGTCGCGCATTCGCGACCGACGGCATGCTGGCAACCGCGGAACCGGTCACAACCAGGGCGACGAGCCCGGTGCTGACAGCGAAATGGCGCACTGAAGTTCTCATGGGACCCCCAGGTCAGGCTGGGCACACACTCGCACCATTCACCGGCCGGGCGCAACCGATTCGGGCAGATCCGCGCGTTAAGTCCGTTCAGCGCGCGTCGTCGCCGGTCTCCTCCTCGGGCGGGCTGCCGGCGTTGTGCTCCTCCAACCGCCAGCCGCGGCCCATATCCGCAAGCAACGACCAGCGACAGTTCGACAGCGGCGCGAGCCGCCACCACGAATCCGCCGGCAGCCCGATCAGCGTGCCGATGGTCGCGCGTGCCGTGCCGCCGTGCGTCACCGCGATGATCAACGCGTCGCCGCCGAGCCGGCCGAGCCGCTCCGTCACGCACTCGGCCGCACGCGCGCCCACCTCGGCGTAGGTCTCACCTTCCCCACGCCGCCGGTCCTCGCCTGCCTGCCAGCTCGCGTACTCCTCCGGAAAGCGCTCCCGCGCCTCGGCCCGGGTCAACCCCTGCCAGGAACCCAGGTGGATCTCCCGCAGCCGCGGGTCGGCTTCGAGCGGCAAGCCGCACTCGGCGGCAACCACGGCCGCGGTGTCGAGCGCCCGCGCGAGGTCCGACGACACGATCGCGTTCGGCTGCATCGGAGCGACCGCAACCGCCGCGGCCGCGGCCTGCGCCCGACCGACGGCATCCAACGGCGAGTCGAGCTGACCCTGGAACCGCCCCGATGCGTTCCAGTCGGTCCGGCCGTGCCGCAGCAGGACCACCCGGCGCAGCGCGCTCACGAGGCCGGCGGCAGCGCGTCCGCGGGCAACGGCAAGGTCGGGCAGTCCTTCCAGAGCCGCTCCAACGAGTAGTACGTCCGCTCCTCGCTGTGCTGGACGTGTACGACGACGTCGACGAAGTCGAGCAGCACCCACCGGCCCTCACGCTCGCCCTCGCGGCGTACCGGCTTCACGCCGAAGCTCTGCAGCCGTTCCTCGACCGCGTCCACGACCGCCTTCACCTGACGCTCGTTGGACGCGGCCGCCAGCACGAAGCAGTCGGTGATCACGAGCCGGTCACTGACGTCGATGATGGAAAGGTCGGTCGCTAGCTTGTCGGCGGCGGCGCTCACGGCGGCTTCAGCCAGCTCGATGCTGCGGGGTGCTGCGGTCAAGTCGATCCTCGGTCTTCGGCGAAACGGTCCCCTACAGCCTGTCACGACTCACGCGCGCGCCGCCCCGGTACGCCGCCGATCAGGGCCGGTAGTCGCCGCCGAGGATCACGATCACGTCCGCGACGTTCTGGCCGATTCCCTCTCGCTGCACGTCCTTCGTCGGCAGCCCGAGCGCCTGCGCAACCGAGTCCCCGACTGCTATGTCGTTGTCCGAGCGGATCTCCACGCTCGACGTCGGGTTGTTGAAGGTCGCCGCATTGCCGCTTCCGGCGTACACGAAGCCGTGTGCCGACAGCCGCGCGCACGCGCTCAGGACCAGGCCCGGCGTGCCGACGCCGTTGAGCAGCTCGACGCTCGTCCGCTGTTTGTCCGCGCCGGCCGGAACCGAGTTGGCCAGCTGGGTCTGCACCAGCTGCCGCACTCCGGTCGCGGAGTTGTCCACCTCGTACGACGGGCTCGAGCCGCCCGCGTCGATCGCCGTGACCGGCAGGTCGGTCGGGAACAGCCCTGACGACCGCCGGCTGTCCCCCGCCAAGCCGGCCAGCAGGCTCGAGAGCTTCGTCGCGCCGAGCGTCGACGTACCGCCCGCACCGAGCTGGCGCAGCGCAGCCGCCACCGCGGTCGGGTTGGTCGGCAGTGCTTGAAGCAGCCCGTCGACGACCCGGCTGAGCCGCGCGAGCTGGGCGGCCTGACCGTCCGACCCGCTGCTGTAGAGCGCGTACTCGACCGCCTTCGTGCCATCGAGATGCTCGTTCGACCCGGCCGGGATCAGGATCTGCCCGCCGCCGCCACCGGTGTGCCGGACCACATTGGTGTCGACATCGACGGTGACGCCGCCGAAGACATCGATCAGCTTGGCGAGCTGCGCTTCGGACACGATCCAGGAGCCGTCGACCGAGACGTTGTCCAGCATGTTCGACAGCGCCGAGCGGGAGGCATCCTCGCCATTCGGCAGGGCGAGCACCGATCCGAAGTTCTGGGTGCCGTAGCCGCACACGTCGGCGATCACCCGGCTCGGCACCAGCACCTCGACCCCGGTCTTGGTGGCCGGGTCATGGGCGAGCAGCACGCTCGCCGCAGCCGTATGGTTGCCGGCCTGCACCTGCAGCAGAACGGTCGCCTGGGTGCGTTTCGGGCCGCTGTTGTGGCTCACCGCCTTGTGTACGCCGAACACCAGCGCCGCGACCACGACGACGGCCGCAATCGCGATCGCGACGCCGCCGGCCATGCCGACGCGACGCTGCTGCTGGCGCTTGCGCTGCAGGCGGGCCTGCCGGCGCGTGACCGGCGGCGCCATCACGACCGGTGGCGTCGGCGGCGGCAACGGCGGTTCCGGGACCGGCGGCGGCGGTGCCGGAACGGGCGGCGGAAGTGGCGGTTCGGCCGGCGGCAGCGGTGGCTCGGGCGCGGGCAACGGCGGCTCGGGCGGCGGCAGCGGCGGCTCGGGAGCTGGGAGCGGCGGCTCCGCCGGCTGGGCGAGCGGTTGCGCCGGGGCCTGCGCCTGGGCGGCGTCGTACCCGCCGGAATCCGCGGCCGGCGTGGTCGGCGCTTCGGGGGCCGGCTCGGCGGGCGGGTCGACCGGCCGGGGCGGGACGGGATCCCTGCCCTTGCGTCGCTTTCCGGCCATTACCCTACTTTCGCGTACAAGTTGCGCTTGGCGATGTATTGCACGACCCCATCCGCCACGAGGTACCAGATCGGCTCACCGGCCTGCACCCTTGACCGGCAATCCGTCGAGCTGATCGCCAGCGCCGGCACCTCGACCAGGCTGACCGCCCCGGCAGGGAAGCCGGGATCCGACAGGTGATGGCCGGGCCGGGTCACCCCGACGAAGTGCGCGAGCGTGAACAGCTCCTCCGAGCGGTGCCAGTCCAGGATCGCCGCCAGCGCGTCGGCGCCGGTGATGAAGAACAGCTCGCTGTCCTCGCCGAACTGGCCGCGCAGGTCGTGCAGGGTGTCGATCGTGTACGTCGGACCCTGGCGGTCGATGTCGACCCGGCTCACCCAGAACCGCGGGTTGGAGGCGGTGGCGATCACCGTCATGAGATAGCGGTCCTCGGCCGCCGTGACCGGCCGGTCGGTCTTCTGCCAGGGCTCGCCCGTGGGCACGAACACGACTTCGTCGAGCGCGAACCGGCTGGCGACCTCGCTCGCGGCGACCAGGTGGCCGTTGTGGATCGGGTCGAACGTGCCACCCATCACACCGATCCGACGACGTGCGGCGTCATCAAGATCGCTCACACCACCGAAGGCTACCGGCGCGGGTTGGGTTAGACCGGGAGCAGACCCTCGACGAACTGCTGGAGTTGCGCGACGTTGCGGCACTCGACCATCGGCACGACCTCGCCGTACACCGCCGCTGCCGAGTCGCCCGACGACCAGTACTGCCGGGGCTCGGGGTTGAGCCAGTAGGCGTGCCGGGCCTGCCGCACGATCGACCGCAGTGCGGGCAGCGACGGTGCTCGATAGTTCGTCCGCGCGTCGCCGAGCACGAGGAACGACGCCTTGGGGCCGACCGCATCCGGCCACTTCTGCGCAAAGACCTCGAACGCGTGCCCGTAGTCGCTGTGCCCGTCGAACCACACCACATCCGCCTCGGCCGACATCCGCGCAAGCGCATCGACGACGTCGCCGCCCCGGTCGAAGAACTGCGTCACCTCATCCGTCGTGTCGACGAACGCGAAGACGCGCACCTTCGCGAACTGCTCGCGGAGGGCGAACGCGAGCAGCACGGTGAAGTGAGCAAACGCCGCCACCGATCCGCTGACGTCGCACAGCACGACCAGCTCCGGCTTGTGCGGCTTGTGCGGCCGGAAGACCGTCGTCAGCGGAACCCCGCCGCTGGACAGCGACGCGCGAACCGTACGCCGGACATCGAGCCGACCTCGGCGACCGAGTCGCCGGCGCGCAGTCAGCCGGGTGGCGAGGCGGCGGGCGAGCGGATAGACCTCGCGGCGTAGCGCGACCAGGTCGTCGCGCGACGCGCGCAGGAAGTCGACCTGCTCGACCAGCGGCTTCACCGCCGTCTTCGCGATCGCCTCGGCGCCGCGGTCCTCGGCGAGCCGGCGACGTACCTCGGACTCGACCAACTCTTCGAACTGCCGCATGCGCTCGCTGAGCATCTGCCGCGCGACCCGCTCGGCCAGGCCGCCGCGCTCCTGACCGTGCAGAACCGCCTCGAGCAGCGACGCCATCAACGTCTCGGCATTGAGCGCGCGCAGGACCCGGTAGGTGAACCACGACTGGCGGCCGGGCTGCCCGCTCTCGGTCCGGCCGAGGCCGTTCACGGCCTCGCGCGCGAGGCGCCGGAGCGCCTCGTCGTCGCCAGAGATCAGCACGTCGCGCAGCCGCTCGCGCAGCGCCTCGCGCAGCCCGGCCAGGTCCGCGGGATCGATCTCGTCGAGATCGTCGGCGTGTTCTGCGGCGTCATCCGCTCGGGCGCCGTCGCCGATCGCGGGCGGCCACCACAGGTCGAACAGCCGGTCGAAGGCCGGCCGGTGTGCCGGATGCTTCACCACCGTCGCGGCGTACGCCGCACGCAGCTGCTCGCGGTCGAGCAGATCGATGGCCGCCATCGCGCGGCCGGCGTCCAGCGACTCGGCCATCGACACCGGCAGACCGACGCCGCGAAGCGCGCCCATGAAGCTGACGTGCCGGTCGACCAGCCCGCCCGCGCCGGGACCGTCGCTCGTCGTCGGGTCAGCGCTCACGAGTCGAGCCCGAGCTCCTTGACCGCTCGCGCCTGGTCGCTGGCGTGCTTCAGCACGACGCCGAGAGTGCGCGCGACCGCTGCCTCGTCGAGGTTCTCGACGCCGAGCACGGTGAGGGTCCGCGCCCAGTCGATGCTCTCGGCGATGCTCGGCGACTTCTTCAGCTCCAGCGCGCGAAGAGTACGGATGGTGCGCACCAGCTGCTCCGCCAGCGCATCCACCACTTCGGGCACCCGGCTGAGCACGATCGCCTTCTCGCGTTCGGCGTCGGGATAGTCGACGTGCAGGAACAGGCAGCGCCGCTTGAGCGCTTCCGACAGCTCGCGGGTCGCGTTCGACGTGAGGACGACGAAGGGCCGGCGTACCGCCTCGATCGTGCCGAGCTCGGGCACGGTCACCTGGAAGTCGCTCAGGACCTCGAGCAGCAGGCCCTCGACCTCGACGTCCGCCTTGTCGGTCTCGTCGACCAGCAGGACCGTGGTGTCAGCGCGCCGGATCGCGGTGAGCAGCGGCCGCGCGAGCAGGAACTCCTCGGAGAAGATGTCGTCGTGGGTCTCTTCCCACGCCTGCTCGCCGGCGGCCTGGATCCGCAGCAGCTGCTTGCGGTAGTTCCACTCGTAGAGCGCCCGTGCTTCGTCCAGCCCTTCGTAGCACTGCAGCCGGACCAGCCCGGCACCGGCTGCGGTGGCCACCGCCTTGGCGAGCTCGGTCTTGCCGGTGCCGGCCGGGCCCTCGACCAGCAACGGCTTGCCCAGGGCGTCGGCGAGGAAGACGGTCGTCGCGATCGCGTCGTCGGCGAGGTAGCCGGTGGCGGCGAGCCGCTCGCGGACGTCGTCCGGGGACGCGAACAACGTCATGCGGACTCCCTGGGACGACACGGGACTAGAACGCGATTCTACCGGCGCGCGGCCGTCGTACGGAACGCCGCCGCCGAGACCGGGGCTGGCTGCGGCCGCTCGGGGTCCGAGCCCTCCCGTTGCCGGGGTGCTTGACTGGCGAAGGGGCGACGAGGAGGTCGTGGTGAGCGAAGGCGCGGAGCCGGTTTCGTACGAGGGCGTGCCGCTGGGCGTTCCGGTGCTGTCCTCGAGCGGGGCGCGGTTCGGGACCCTCGAGAAGGTTCTCGAGATCCCCTCGGAGGACCTGTTCGACGGCGTGATCGTCAAGACCGACCACGGCCGGAAGTTCGTCGACCGCGACCAGATCGCCGAGATCACGACCGAGTACATCCGGTGCGACCTCGATGACGACGCGGTGACGCAGCTGCCGCCGCCATCGGGCAACCCGGTGTTCGACGCCGACCCCGAGTACGGCGAGGGCAACACCTTCCGTGAGTGGGTGCACCGAACCTTCGGGCACGGCGGCTGGAAGGCCGAGCGCTAGCCGCTTCACCGGCCACCGGCCAGTTGCGAGCCCCCACGCATGGCCCATAGGTGGGGTGATAGCACCACCGGTGGCCCATAGGTGGGGTGATGGCACCACCGATGGGCCATGCGTGGGATCAGAGCACCACCGATGGGCCATGCGTGGGGTCAGAGCGCACCGGTGGGCCATGCGTGTGGGGGTGCGCGAGGCGGTGCCAGCCGGCGTCAGGTGCGGATCTGGCCGTTTCCGGTGACGACCCACGTCGTCGTCGTGAGCTCGGTCAGCCCCATCGGGCCGCGGGCGTGCAGCTTCTGGTTCGAGATCCCGATCTCGGCACCGAACCCGAACTGCGCGCCGTCGGTGAACCGGGTCGACGCATTGACCATCACCGCGGCCGAGTCGAGCCCGGCGACGAACGCCTGCGACGCCGGCAGTGAGCCGGTGACGATCGCCTCGGTGTGCCCGCTCCCCCACCTGCGGATGTGCGCGACCGCTTCCGGCAAGCTCGGGACGACACGCACCGCGAGGTCGAGTGAGAGGTACTCCGCCGCCCAGTCCTCGTCAGTCGCCGGGACGACCGAGTCGGAGTACGCCGCCGTCGCCGCGTCGCCGTGAATCGTGACCCCTTCCGACTGCAGGGCCGCGAGTGCGCGAGGCAGGAACTCAGTTGCGACGTCGGCGTGCACGAGCATCGTCTCCGCGGCGTTGCAGACGCTGGGCCGCTGCGTCTTCGCGTTCATGATGATCGACAGCGCCATGTCGAGGTCGGCGTCGGCGTCGACGTACACGTGGCAGTTGCCCACGCCGGTCTCGATCACGGGGACGGTGGACTCCTCGACCACGCTGCGGATCAGCCCGGCACCGCCGCGGGGAATGAGTACGTCGACGAGACCACGCGCGCGCATCAGATGCTT
Source organism: Mycobacteriales bacterium (assembly GCA_035504215.1). NCBI lineage: Bacteria > Bacillati > Actinomycetota > Actinomycetes > Mycobacteriales > Mycobacteriales bacterium. Next base: position 26,374 of record DATJSI010000095.1, on the reverse strand, counting down.
TGCCGACTCATGGTCGTCACCAGGGACCAGCTGCACGCAGTCCGCTGGCAGACCGGCGTCCGTCGCGGCGGCGGCGAGCACCGCGACCAGCGCCGCGTTGCTTTCTCGTGCGCTCGACGACCCGCGCAACAGCACCGCGTTGCCGCTCTTGAGGCATAGTCCGGCCGCGTCCGCTGTGACATTGGGGCGCGCCTCGTAGATGATGCCGACGACGCCCATCGGCACCCGGACCTGTCGCAGCTGCAAGCCGTTGGCCAGAGTCGAGCCGCGTACGACCTCTCCGACCGGGTCGGGCAGGCCGGCTACCTGTCGCAGTCCCTCGGCCATCCCCGCGACCCGGGTCTCGTCCAGCCGGAGCCGGTCGACCAACGGGTTGTCGGCATCGCGGTCGACGTCGCGCGCGTTCGCCTCGAGGATCTCGGCGGTGCTCGCCACGAGGGCATCGGCCATCGCCAGCAACGCCGTGTCCTTCGCCGACCGCGGGAACGGCGCGAGCGTGGCCGCTGCTGAGCGAGCCCGCCGGGCCGTGACGAGCACGTCCTCGGCAACCGTCATGCGTGAATTTTACGGCGAGTACGCCGTCGCCGACGTCGGGAAGTCCTTCTCTCGCCAGGCGATGACGCGATCCGGGCGCAACCGGTAGCACGCGAATGACGGGTCGGCGAGATCGATGCGGTGGCCGTACTTCTCGTCGTACCGGTCGGCGAACTCGGCCGGCACCTCCGCGCCCGAGATGCGTTCGACGCGACCCTCGGCGAGGACCAGCTCGTCGCCGCTTTCCAGGTGGACGACCGCGTCGGGCCGAGCGGCAAGGTTGCGGCCCTTGACCGACCCGGGATCGGTCGAGAAGAAAACGGCTCCGTCGAGCCAGAGGCCCCAGACCGGCATCGCGTGGGGGCGGCCGTCGGCGCGGGTGGTGCAGACCCAGTAGTTGCGCGACTCGGTCAGCCGCTGCTCAGCCCAGTCGAACGGCAGCATCCCCTCGGCGTCGGTCGCGATCCCGTATCCCGCTGCCATCGGCGGGCGGCCGGCAACATCCATGCGGTGGACGCTACTGCGGGGGTACGACGCCGCGACCGCCCACGGCAGGCCCAGCCCCACCGATGGCCCATAGGGGCGGCGCCGTCGAGACACCGATGGGCCATGCGTGCCGCCCTGGCGACACCGATGGGCCATGGGTGTGACGCCGCGCGACACCGATGGGCCATGGGTGCGACGCCGCGCGACACCCATGGGCCATGCGTGCGACGCCGCGCGACACCGATGGGCCATGCGTGCGACGCCGCGCGACACCCATGGGCCATGGGTGCGACGCCGCGCGACACCTATGGGCCATGCGTGCCGCCCTGGCGACACCGATGGGCCATGGGTGTCGTATGGCGGTCAGGGGTCGAGGATGACCAGGTCGTCGCGATGCACGACCTCGCGGGAGTACGCCGCACCCAGCGTCTCGCCCAGCTCGCGGGTCGAGCGCCCGAGCAACGCGGGCAGCTCGTCGGCGTCGTACGCCACTAGCCCGCGGGCCACCGCGAACCCGGCCGGGTCGAGCAGGTCAACCGGGTCGCCGGCCGAGAACTCTCCCTCGACCGCCACGATCCCCGCCGGCAACAGCGAGGTACGCCGCTCGACGACGGCCGCCACCGCTCCCGGATCGAGCCGGACGCTGCCGCGGGCGTTCGTCGCGTGCGCGAGCCACAGCAGCCGCGCAGGGGCGCGGCGGCCGGTTGGGTGGAAACACGTCCCCACGTCGGCGCCCTCCAGCGCCGCCGCAGCCTGGTCCGCGTGCGCCAGGAGCGTCGGGACGCCGGCCCCGGCGGCGATCTGCGCGGCGGCCACCTTCGTCGCCATCCCGCCGCTGCCCACCCCTCGCCGGCCGGCCTTCCCGAGCCGCACCTGGGCGAGATCGGCGCCGTCCCGCACGTCGCTCACGCGGCGGGCCGGGCCGTGCGCCGGGTCGGTGTCGTAGACGCCATCGACGTCGGAGAGCAAAACCAACGCGCCCGCGTTGACGATGTGTGTGACGAGGGCAGCCAACCGGTCGTTGTCCCCGAAGCGAATCTCCTCGGTCGCCACCGTGTCGTTCTCGTTGACGACCGGCACGATGCCAAGGCCGAGCAGCCGCTCGAACGTGCGCGCCGCGTTGCGGTAGTGAGCGCGACGTACGACGTCGTCGGCGGTGAGCAGCACCTGGCCGACGGTGAGCGCGTGGCGCGCAAACGCCGCGCTGTAGCGGGCGACCAGCATGCCCTGACCGACGCTCGCCGCGGCCTGCTGGGTCGCGAGGTCGCGTGGGCGGTTGGCCAGTCCGAGCGGCTCGAGCCCGGCCGCGATCGCACCCGAGGACACCAGCACGACCTGGGTACCACCCGCCACCCGACCCGCGATCGCGTCGACCAGGCGGTCGAGCCGCTCGACGTCGATCCCGCCCTTCTCGTGGGCGAGTGACGACGAGCCGACCTTGACGACGATCCGTTCGGCGCTCGCGACGACGTCCCTGCTCATGCGCAGCGCTCGCCCATCAGTCCCCCGCGTCCTCGTCGGGCACTGCTTGCGCGCGGAGGGCGCCATCGGTGCCCTCGACGACCTCGGCGCCCTCGACGACCTCGGCGCCCTCGTCGTACGGCGATCGGCGCGCCTTGCGAGCCGCCTTGCGCTCGTGCGCCCCGACCCGGCGGTGGTCCTCGAGTCGCTCGTCGGTCCCGCGGCCGCCGCGCGGCACCCCGCTGACCGCTCGTAGCGTCGGCTCCCAGTCGAAGGTCACCTCGCCGATCGTCACCTCCGCACCCGCCCGCGCACCGAGCTTCGCGAGTTCGTCCTCGACACCCAGCCGGGCCAACCGGTCGGCGAGGTACCCGACCGCCTCGTCGTTGCCGAAGTCGGTCTGCAGCACCCATCGCCGCGGCCGGTCGCCGGTCACCACGAACGCCTGCTCGCCGGCCACCTCGACCGCGAAGCCGGCGTCGCGCGTGGCGGCGGGCCGCAGCACGATTCGCTCGGGCTCCGGCGTGCCGTGCGCGGCGCGCGCGGCCGCAACCGCCTCGGCCATCGCAAACCCGAGCTCGCGGAGCCCTTCGTGCGTGGCGGCCGAGATCTCGAACACGGGGTAGCCGTATCGCTCGGACACCTCATCGCGGACGAGGTCAGCGAGGTCACGGCCGTCAGGGACGTCGATCTTGTTGAGCGCGACCAGCCGCGGCCGACCCGACAACCCGCCGTCGATGGCGTCGTCGTACGCCGCCAGCTCCGCCTCGATCTGCTCGAGATCGCCAACCGGGTCGCGTTCGGTCTCCGCGGCCGCGCAGTCGACGACGTGAACGATCACCGCGCACCGCTCGATGTGCCGCAGGAACTCCAGGCCGAGACCCTTGCCGCTGCTCGCGCCCGGGATCAAGCCCGGGACGTCCGCCACCGTGAACACGACGTCGCCCGCCTCGACCACCCCGAGGTTCGGCACCAGCGTCGTGAACGGGTAGTCGGCGATCTTCGGCCGCGCGGCCGACAACGCGGCGATGAGCGACGACTTGCCGGCGTTCGGAAAACCGACGAGGGCGACGTCGGCCACGCTCTTGAGCTCGAGCACCGCCTCGCGTGACTCCCCCGGCTCGCCGAGCAGCGCGAACCCCGGCGCCTTGCGGCGCGCCGACGCAAGCGCCGCGTTGCCGAGCCCGCCACGACCCCCTCGCGCGACGACGTACCGGCTGCCGGCGCCCACCAGATCGGCGAGCAGCTCGCCGCTGCCGGCGGCGCGGACCACGGTGCCGTCCGGGACCCCGATCACGAGGTCGGCGCCCTCGGCGCCGGAGCGGTTGGATCCCTGGCCAGGCTTGCCGCTCGCCGCCCGGCGGTGCGGATGGCGGTGCAGGTCCAGCAACGTGGTCACGCTCGGGTCGACGAGGAGTACGACGTCGCCGCCGCGCCCGCCGTCACCGCCGTCCGGGCCACCAAGTGGCTTGAACTTCTCACGAAGGACGGACGCGCAGCCGTTCCCGCCGTCGCCGGCGGATGCGTGGAGCACGGCCCGGTCCACGAAGGTCGCGGCCATGCCGCGAAGGTCAGGCCGTGCTGTCGGCCGTCGCGGCGGCGTCGGCCGTCGTGATGCTCACGACCCGGCGCCCGCGCCGGCGGCCGAACTGGACCGCGCCCGCGACGAGCGCGAACAACGTGTCATCGCCACCGCGGCCGACGTTGTCGCCCGGGTGGAAGTGGGTGCCGCGCTGGCGGACGAGGATCTCGCCGGCGTTGACCTGCTGGCCGCCGAACCGCTTCACGCCGAGTCGCTGGGCAGCGGAGTCGCGCCCGTTCCGGCTGGAGGACGCACCCTTCTTGTGAGCCATGGCGCTACTTCCCGGTTTCGATGCCGGTCACGCGCAGCGTCGTGAGCTTCGCGCGGAAGCCCTGCCGCCGGTGGTAGCCGGTCTTGTTCTTGAACAGGTGGATCGAGATCTTCGGGCCCTTGACCTCACCGACGACCTCGGCGGTGACGGTGGCCTTGGCGAGCGCATCCGCGTCGGTCGTGATGGCGCCGCCCTCGTCGACGAGCAGCACCGCAGGAAGGGTGACCGAGTCACCGGGCGCGCCGGCGAGCCGGTCGACCGTCAACGTGTCGCCGATCGCGACCTTGTGCTGGTGGCCGCCACTGCGGACGATCGCGTACACGGTCGAGCTCCCTGCTGCTAGCGCCTCACGTGGGCGTCGGTCGGAGGATCCGGCGGGCCTAGCCGATTGGCGGCACACGAAGCGGATCCGACCGATCAGGGTACGGACTGTTCACCCGACGGGTCAAACCGGCACGGGCCATGCGCTGCGGCCCGGATATGGCCCCTATTGATCATTCTCCCGGCTATCGCTACAGCGGCCGATGCCGTGGGCACGACAATTTCCTCATCGCAACTATCGGGAGGGCAGCTCGTGCGTGCGCGACCGGCTGAGCCGGACGACGAGGTGGGCTCGGCAACCGACGCCGGTGGCTCCGGCGCGGCGCTCGAGCGCAGCGACGACCTCGTTCAGCAGCTAGCGATCGCGAAGTACGCCCTCGCCGCCGGAGACACCGAGCAGGCGCTCGGCGCGATCGATGCGGCGCTCTCGAGCAGCCGGGAGGCGCTGAGCGAGCAGTCCGAGGCCGACCACGCGGCGACCGGCACGTCGTACGCCGGGGCGCTCACCCGATCGGCGCCGGCCGGCACGGGCCCCGCACCGCCGCCCGCAGACCTCGCGCCGGCGGGCGCAGACCTCGCGCCGGCGGGCCCGGACCTCGTGGCGCGGATCGACGATCCCGTCGCCTCGCTCGACGACGGAGTGGGCGGCGACCTCGTCGCGGACTAGTCCCCGCGGACCCCTCCCCGTCGTTCGCTGAGGTTCCGGGCCGAGGTTCCGGGCCGGGGTTAGGGGGTCGCGGCGAGCGGCTCCGCTGCTGCCTCGGCCCCCGTCGCGGCCTCGGCCCCCGTCGCGGCCTCGCTCGCGGCCGCGGACTCGCCGTCGGGCGAGGCGTTGCGGCGCTTGCGGCCACCCTTGGCCCCAGCGTTCCCTTCCGCGGAAGCCCCGGCATCGGCGTCGCCCGCCTTCGACTTCGCAGACTTCCCCGAGCCCGATCCGGATCGCTTGCCGTCCTTGCCCGACGTGGCCTTCGCCGCCTTCTTCGGCCGCTTGCCGGCGACCGGGTCGAAGGTGAGGATCACGCCGCTGCCGCCGCACTCCGGGCAGGTCTCGCTGAAGGACTCGAGCAGGCCTTCGCCGACCCGCTTGCGGGTCATCTGAACCAGACCGAGCGAGGTGACCTCGGCGACCTGATGGCGGGTACGGTCGCGCCCGAGGCACTCGAGCAGGCGACGCAGCACCAGGTCGCGGTTGCTCTCGAGCACCATGTCGATGAAGTCGATGACGATGATCCCGCCGAGGTCGCGCAGCCGAAGCTGGCGCACGATCTCCTCCGCCGCCTCGAGGTTGTTCTTGGTCACCGTCTCTTCGAGGTTGCCGCCGCGGCCGGTGAACTTCCCGGTGTTGACGTCGACGACCACCATGGCTTCGGTGCGGTCGATCACCAGGTAGCCACCGCTCGGCAGCCAAACCTTGCGCTCCAGCGCTTTGGCCAGCTGCTCGTCGACTCGATACGCCTCGAAGACGTCGCTCGGCTCGTCCCAGCGCTTGGTCCGCTCGGCAAGGTCGGGCGCGACCCAGCGCACGTAGTTGTCGATGGTGTCCCACTCGTCCGCGCCCTGCACGACGAGTGAGCTGAAGTCCTCGTTGAAGATGTCTCGTACGACGCGGATCACCAGGTCGGGTTCGCTGTAGATCAGGCTCGGGGCGCTGGCGGACTTCGACTTGGTGTCGATGACCTCCCACTGCGCCTTCAGCCGGTTGAGGTCGCGTTCGAGTGCCTCCTCGGTAGCGCCCTCCGCCGCCGTACGGATGATCACGCCCGCGTCCTCCGGCGTGAGCCGTTTGAGGATGCTCTTCAGCCGGGACCGCTCGGTGTCCGGCAGCTTGCGGCTGATCCCCGACAGCCGGCCGTCCGGCACGTAGACCATGTAGCGGCCGGGCAGGCTGACCTGGCTGGTGAGCCGGCCACCCTTGTGCCCGATCGGGTCCTTGGTGACCTGCACGAGGACCGACTGGCCGCTCTTGAGCGCCTGCTCGATCCGCGGCGGCTTGCCTTCCAGCGCGCTCGCGTCGTAGTTGACCTCGCCGGCGTACAGCACGGCGTTGCGGCCGCGGCCGATGTCGACGAATGCCGCCTCCATGCTCGGCAGCACGTTCTGCACCTTGCCGAGATAGACGTTGCCGACCATCGACGCGGCGTTCTTGCGGGTGACGTAGTGCTCGACCAGGATGCCGTCCTCGAGCACCGCGATCTGCGTGCGCTCGTCGCCCTGGCGGACCACCATGACCCGCTCGACCGCCTCGCGGCGGGCGAGGAACTCCGCCTCGGTGATGATCGCCGGGCGGCGGCGACCGGTCTCCCGCCCGTCACGGCGGCGTTGCCGCTTCGCCTCCATACGGGTCGATCCCTTGACCCCGCGTACGCCGTCATCGGTGGCCTTGCGTGGCTCTCGCACATGGACGACGGTGTTCGGGGGATCGTCGGAGTCGCCGGCTTCGTCGCCGTCTCCCGAGCCCGAACGCCGCCGGCGGCGCCGCCGGCGGCGGCTGCCGGCGGGCGAGTCGTCACCGTCCGCGCCGTCCGCGTCGGCTTCGCCAGCTGCCTCGCCGGACCCACCGTCCTCGGTGGCTTCGTCAGCGGCGTCGGCCGCCTCGCCGCTGCCGCCCCGGCCACCGCGACCACGGCGGCCGCGGCGGCGCCGGCCAGAGCGAGCGCCATCGTCCGACTCACCGTCGGCTGGGGTTTCTCCCGCAGCTCCCGAGGCCTCGGACGATCCGGACTCGGAGTCGGCCGCGGGCGCGGCCTTCGCGCGGCGGCGTGGCGGCGCCGGCTCCGACGGCGGCGGTTGGAACAACACGGCCGGAGCCGCGGTGGCCTTTGCCGCCGGCCGGGCCGGCTCGACGGTCGACGAGGCCTCTTCGGACCCGGTAGTGGCCGCGGCGGCCTTACGCCGGGTCCGCTTCGCCGGGGCAGCGGCCGTATCGGTCGAGCCGGCCCCAGCTGCCGGCGCGGCCTTCTTGCGGGTGCGCTTGGCCGGCGTTGCCGACTGCTCCTCGCCGACCGCGGCCGGCGCTGCGCTCGGCGCTGCCGGTGCCGCCGGCGATGTCGTGGGGTTCGGCGGGCCGGCCGGCCGGCTGGCGGAACGCCGCCGCCGGCTGGCGGGGGCGGCGGGCTCGCTGCCTGCAGCGTTGGTGGTAGTGGTTTCTGCGTTGCGCTCTTCGTCGAGCACGTACTCTCCTGTCCGTTCCCGGGAGCGCCTTGGCGCCCCGCTCGGGAGCGAGGTGTCGCCGTACGCCGCTCGAAAGCGGCTCACGGCGGAAGCCGATTGGGCGACGGCATCCGTGAGGACGGCGCCGGCGGTGTCTGCTCGCCGGGCTACGCCCGGACCGTGCCGGGCTCGCTCAGCGGGTCGACCAGGCGCCTCGCGTCCTCCGGCGACGTTGGGTCGACCAGCCCCTGCGCCAGCCGCGTCACCACGGGGGTGACGGGCGTCGACAGTGCGCCGATCGCGCGCAACGCCGTCAAGATGTCGTCGGGTCGAACAGCGGGTGATGAATGCCGCACGACCACTTCCAGTGTCGCACATCGGGCGTTCACCTCGGCCGGCTCGGGATCCGGCGAGCCGTTCGCGAGCCTCGCGCTGAGCAGCACAGCCCGCGCATCGACCGTCCGCGGGCCGTCCTTGGTCAGCCGTTCGACCGGCGCGCCGTCCGCCGCCAGCAGGCGGTCGAGCGCGGCGCCGGCGGCCTCGGCCGACACGCCCGGGAGCACGATCCGCCACGCGGAGGCCTCGATCCGGTCGGCGAGCGAGCCGCCGTCCGCAGGCGCCTGCACGACCTCGACGATGTCCAGCCCGGGCGGCAGGGCGCCGTCGAGGGCGGCCCGGACCTCGGCCGGCTCGCGGACCGCCGCCAGCCCGATCTCGAGGTACTCCGCGTCCGAGGCCACCCCGGTCGGCGCGGCCCCGGCGTAGGAGACCTTCGGGTGCGGCGTGAAGCCGGCGCTGAACGCGATCGGTACGCCGGAGCGGCGCAGCGCGCGTTCGAACGCGCGGGCGAAGTCGCGATGGCTGGTGAAGCGCAACCGCCCGCGCTTGGCGTACCGGACCCGCAGCCGCTGGACGACCGGTGGCGGTGGCGGCCCTTCCGGCTGCCGGCTCATCCGCATGGCCCATCCGTGGGGCGATAGCCCCACCTATGGGCCATGCGTGGGGCAATAGCCCCACCGATGGGCCATGCGTGCGGAGCGGGGCGGTGCATCAGACCGGGGTGAGCGGGAGCAGCGCGCGGCCCGTGGGGCCGACCTGGGTCTCGGTGCCGAGCGACGGGCACACGCCGCAGTCGTAGCACGGCGACCAGCGGCAGTCCTCGACCTCGCCCCCGGCGAGCGCCTGCTGCCAGTCCTCCCACATCCAGTCCTTGTCGAGCCCGGCGTCGAGGTGGTCCCACGGCAGCACCTCGGACAGCGCCCGCTCACGAGTCGTGTACCAGTCGAGCGAGACGGGCTGGTCGGCGAAGACCTCGTCACACGCCTCGGTCCACCGCTCGAAGGAGAAGTGCTCGCTCCAGCCGTCGAATCGCTGCCCGCGCTCCCACACCAGCCGGATCACGGCGCCGACCCGGCGGTCGCCGCGCGAGAGCAGCCCTTCGATGATCGACGGCCGCCCGTCGTGGTAGCGCAGCCCGATCGAACGGCCGAACTCGCGATCGTGGCTGATCGCCGACCTCAGCGCCCGCAACCGGTGGTCAACCGACTCGTGGTCGAGCTGAGCCGCCCACTGGAACGGCGTGTGCGGCTTCGGCACGAACGCACCGATCGACACCGTGCACCGGATGTCCTTGCGCCCCGCCGCCTCACGCCCGGTCGCGATCACGCGCCGCGCCATGCCGGCGATCGAGAGCACGTCCTCGTCGGTCTCGGTCGGCAGCCCGCACATGAAGTAGAGCTTCACCTGCCGCCAGCCGTTCCCGTACGCCGTCGCGACCGTGCGGATCAGATCGTCCTCGGTGACCATCTTGTTGATGACCTGACGCATCCGCTCGCTGCCCCCCTCGGGCGCGAACGTCAGCCCGGTACGCCGCCCGTTGCGCGACAGCTCGTTGGCCAGCGTGATGTTGAAAGCGTCGACACGGGTCGACGGCAGCGACAGCGAAACGTTCTCGCCGTCGTACCGGTCGGCGAGGCCCTTGGCGATCTCGCCGATCTCACTGTGGTCGGCGCTGGACAGCGACAGCAGCCCGACCTCCTCGAACCCGGTCGCCGCGATGCCGTTCTGCACCATCTCGCCGACCGTGGTGATCGAGCGCTCCCGCACCGGTCGCGTGATCATCCCCGCCTGGCAGAACCGGCACCCGCGCGTGCAGCCGCGAAAGATCTCGACGCTGTAGCGCTCGTGCACGGTCTCGGCGAGCGGCACGAGCGGCCGCTTCGGGTAGGGCCACTCGTCGAGGTCCATCACCGTGTGCTTCGCCACCCGCCACGGGACGCCCGGCCGGTTGGGCGCGACCCGCTGGATCCGGCCGTCGGGCAGGTAGCTCACGTCGTAGTACGCCGGGACGTACGCGACCCCGCTCTCGGCGAGCGCGGCCAGCAGGCCGGCGCGGCCCCCGGCACAGCCGCCGGCCCGCCACGCACGGACGAGGTCGGTGATGGCAAGCACGGCCTGCTCGCCATCGCCGAGCACCGCGGCATCGATGAAGTCGGCGATGGGTTCCGGGTTGAACGCGGCATGCCCGCCCGCGACCACGATCGGGTGGCCGTCGGACCGGGCGGCCGCGAGGATCGGAACGCCGGCCAGGTCGAGTGCGGTGAGCAGGTTCGTGTACCCGAGCTCGGTCGCGAACGACACGCCGAGCAGATCGAAGGCACCCACCGGCCGGTGTGCATCGACGGTGAACTGAGGGATCCCGTGCTGCCGCATCAACACCTCGAGGTCCGGCCACACGCAGTAGGTGCGCTCCGCGAGAACGTCCGGCTGCTCGTTCAGCACCTCGTAGAGGATCTGCAGGCCCTGGTTGGGCTGACCGACCTCGTACGCGTCGGGATACATCAGCGCCCAGCGCACAGTCGCGGCGTCCCAGTCCTTGACCGTCGCGTGCAACTCACCGCCGACGTACTGCACCGGCTTGCGTACGAGCGGGAGCAGCGGTTCGAGCCGGGGGAACACGCTCTCGACCGGCTGGCTCGTCGTCACGATGCCAGGGTAGGCGGGATCAGCGCGCCGTGCGGATGTGCACGTTCTGCAACAGCCCGATCGCGATCATCGAAGCGAACATCGACGTACCGCCGTAGGACACGAAGGTCAGCGGCAAGCCGGTGATCGGCATGATGCCGAGGTTCATCCCGATGTTCTCGAACGCCTGGAACCCGAACCAGCACGCGATGCCCACCGCGACCAGCATCCCGAACCGGTCCTGGGCGAGACGAGCGATCCGCAACGCCCGCCAGAGCACGACGCCGCTGAGGATCACGATCAGCCCCGAGCCGACCAGCCCGAGCTCCTCGCCCGCGACCGAGAAGATGAAGTCGGTGGGCTGCTCGGGCACGTACTGGCCGTTGGTCAGGGAGCCGTGCCCGAGCCCCTGCCCGAAGATGCCGCCGTGGCCGATCGCGAGCAGAGACTCGTGCTGGTTGAGCCCGAAGCTCTCGACGCCGGCACCGGGATGCGTGAAGCTCAGCAGCCGGTCGATCTGGTACTTGTGCAGCAGGTGCAGATGAGCGATCAACAGCGATCCGAGGACCGCGGCGACCAGCATGCTGACGATCCAGCGCGCCGAGATCCCGGACAGCGACAGCATGCCGAAGATGATCACGGCGAAGACCATGGTCGAGCCGACGTCGGGCTGGGCGAGGATCAACAGCACAGGCACCCCCGCGATGCCGAGGCTGAACAGGATGTCCTGGTTGGTCGGGACCGTGCTGCCTTCGCGTTTCTCCGAGCACAGCATGGCGATGCCGAGGATCACCGCCACCTTCGCGAACTCCGACGGCTGGATCTCGAAGCCGCCACCGAGCGAGATCCACGAGTGGGCGCCGTTGATTCGTTGCCCGAGCGGTGACAGCACCGCGAGCAGCCCGATGACCGACGCGACGTACAACACCGGCGTGTACGCGCGCAGCGTCCGGTAGTCGACGAGCGCGGCGACGACGGCGAGGCCGACCCCGATGATGACGTTGAGCAGGTCCTTCTTGAGGTACGACGAGCCGAGGCCCTGCGGCTTGGCCGCGGCCCACACCAACGCGCAGCCCATCACGCACAGCACCGCGACCGCGCCGACCAGGATCCAGTCCATCTTGCGCAGGTAGGACTCACGATCGAGCACCCGCGACGTGATCGACTCGCGCCGCGCACTGACCGGAGCGGACCGGGTCGAGGCCGAGATGTCGCTCACTGCATGGCCCACGGCCGCAGCTCGGGCGGCAGCACCGGCGGTACGCCGCCCGCCGTGGTCGTGCTCGGCGACGGTGGCGGCGAGCCCGGGGTCGACTTCTTGCTCGACTTCGAGTGGTGGTGGGTCTGTACCGTCCCGCCGATGCTCGGCGCGATCGTCGGCAGCTTCTTCGGCGGCACACCGTTCGGGAACAGCGCCTTGTGCCCGCCGAGACCGTAGAGCTCCTCCCACATCTTGCGCACGTACGGAGCCGCGCTCACCGCACCCTCGTTGGCCTTGTTCACCTCGATGACGGTGACGTACTGCGGCTTGCCTCCGGCGGGCCCGGCGAACGACGCGAACCAGGCGCCGTCCTGGTTGGTTCCGGTCAGCTCGGCGGTGCCGGTCTTGCCACCGACGAGGACCTTGTTCATCGGGAAACCCTGGAACGTGCCGGCGGCGGTTCCACCGTTCTCGGTGGTGACGCCGTACATCGCCTGCCGGATGTAGTTGAGGTCGGCCGTGCTCACGGATAGATGGTCGCGGACCGGCGCCTTGATCCGCTTGATCAACTGCCCGGTCGGGCTGTAGATCGCCTTCGCCACCCGCGGCTCGAAGACCTTGCCGCCGTTGGCGAGTGCCGAGTAGGCAACGGCGAGCTGAAGCGGTGAGACGGTCACGGTGCCCTGCCCGATGTCCTCGTCCTCCTGGTCGCCGGGCTCGAACTCCCATCCGTCCTGACAGTCGAACGCGTCGAGCTTCTGCAGGTAGGTCCCCTTCGCCCGCCGCGCCGCGCCCGCGCAGTAGTTCTTGCGCTGGGCCTCCCAGGCGAGCTTCTGGTTCTTGCGGTCGGCGATGTGGCCGGTTGCCGCGTTGGGCAGGTCGAGGTCGGGGTTCTCGCCGAGCCCATACTCGTGCGCGATGTGCTGCACGCCCTCGACCGGCTTCTTGCCCTCCTTGACCAGAGTGAAGTCCCGATCCCAGTCCTTGCGCGCAAGGCGGTAGAACACGGTGTCGCAGGACTGCACGATGGCGGTGTGCAGGGTCTCCATGCCCCCGACTTCGCCCTCGAAGTTGTGCTTGTGGTTGTACGTCGCCGAGCAGTCGTACTGGCTGTAGGTGTTCGCGGTGCCGTCCCACAGCAAACCGGACGACGAGATCAGTTTGAAGCTTGAGCCAGGTGCTGCAGCAGCCTCGAAGGCCTTGTCGAACAACGGGTGGCCCGGATCGTGCTCGAGCTTCTTGTACTGCTTCACCGTCAGCGTCGGTGGCGCATGGTTCGGCTGATACGTCGGCCAGCCCGACATCGCGATGATGCCGCCCGTGCGCACGTTCATCACGACGCCGGCGTCGTAGTCCGCGGTCTTGCCCGCGTTGCGTGCGGCCGTGATCGCGTCCTGGAGCTGCTGCTCCAACGCGGCCTGCACCTTGGCGTCGATGTTCGTGACGATGCTGTCGCCGGGCTGCGGCGGCTTGACGCTGAGTGTCCCGGTGACGTTGCCGAGATGGTCGACGCGTACTCGCTTCAAGCCCTGCCGGCCGCGCAGGTAGTTGTTGTAGTACTCCTCGAGGCCGGTCGCGCCGACGACGCTGTCGCGCTGCAGGTTCTGCTGCGCCGGGGTCAGCTTCTTCAGTTGCGCGGCCTGAATCGGCTCGAGGTAACCGAGGATCGCGCTCGCGTCCGCGCCGTCGGGTCGTGGGTAGTTCCGCACCGCGGCAAGCTGCGCGGTCACGCCGGGGTACTCCCCCTGCATCTCTGCGATGTAGAGCGCACGCTTGGTCGAGGCGAGGTCCGGCTTGAGCTGGCTGACCGGAATCGGCTGGTACGGCGAACCGCCCCAGCACGGCGCAGTGACGTAGTGCCCCGCCGAGTTCTTCCCGCACAGCCGGGTCTCGTGCGCGAGCTTCGTGTACGACGTGTGCAACAGCTTCGCCAGCCGGTGCAGCACCGCCTTGCCACCGTCCGCTTGCCGGTCGAGTGCCGAGCGGTCGACCGAGATGACCAGCGCGGTCTTGTTGTCGATCAGCGGCCGGCCCATGTCGTCGAACACATCGCCGCGGGACGGCTGGGTCACGACGTCGCGAACCTGACTGCTGTCGACCTCTGCGCGGAACTGCGGCGCCGCAAGCACCTGCAGGTACCAGAGCCGGCCCAGCAACGTCGCGACCAGCGAGACGACGAGCACGCTGAGCACGACGAGCCGCAGATGGGATCGATCGGTCACAGGTGAACGCTCTCGGTCAGGCGATCCATACGGGCGGTGCGGGCGGTTGTGCGGTTGGTCGGCGGGCCTATCGGGCTCCGACCGGCTCCAGCCGCCGAGCCACAGCCGAGACGAACGGGACCACGAATGGCGCCAGTACCACATCGTAGACAACGGTGAAGACGAGCGAATGAACCGTGGAATGCGCGGTCACACGGACGTCGCCGAGCAGCGCGCCGAGCCCGGAGTAGACCAGCACGACCGCTGCTGACCCGCCGGCCACGACCAGGATCGTGGTGAGGACAGAGGTCTCCTCCGGGTCGTCGGCCAGGCCGGCGAGGTAGCCGACCACGGTGTAGGCGAAGGCGAGCCGGCCGGCGATGTGGCCCGCAGGGGGCAGGACGTCCGCGACAAATCCGGCGAAGAACCCGAACATCGCGCCCCGCTCGGCGCCGGATGCCAGCGCGATCCCGACCACGACCAGAACGAGCAGATCCGGTCGGCCGCCCGGCAGCGGCAGCCGGTTGACCACCACCACCTGAAGGACCGCCGCAACGAAGACGATGACCAGTCGGTAAAGGATCCGCCGCGCGGTCACGGGCTCGAGGACTTCGACGGCGGCACGGCCGGTGATGATCCGCCGCTCGCCGGTGGTGACGACGGTGGCGGCTGGCCCGGAGTCGCGGTCACCGTGGTGGTCACGGTGACGGTGGGTGTGGGCTTCGGCGGGTGCGGCAGCAGGCTGTCGTGCTTCACCGACGACGGCGCGTGGGTGACGACGGCGACGACGTCGATCGCGTTGAAGTCGACGAACGGCTTGACCGTCGCACTCTGCGCGAGCCCGCCGTTCGGCGGCGAGACCTTGGTGATCTGGCCGATCGGCACCTCAGGCACGAACGGCGTGTTGTTCTGGTCGCCGAGAGTGACGACATCCTCGTTGACCTGCGGGCGCACGGTCGTGCTGTAGAGGGTCAGCGTCATCGGCTGGTTGACGCCGTTGCCCTGCACCTTGCCCGCCTCGAGCTGCTTCGCGGAGAGCCGCGCACCGGCGGCGAAGGTCGGATCATCGGCGAGCAGAACGGTCGACGTGTTGCGCCCGACCGTGATCGTGCGGCCGACCAGCCCGTCGCCGTCGATGACCGTCTCGTTGACCGCGATTCCGTTCGCGCTGCCGCGGTCGATCGTGACCGTCTGGTCGCTGCCGAGCCCGCCGCCGAAGGCGGTGACCCGCGACGCCACGACGCGGTACTGCGCGATGCTCGCCAGCTTGAAGATCCCCTGCAGCTGGTGCAGCTCCTGCTGTTGCAACGCGGTGAGGTGCAGCTGCGACTGCAGCTTGGCGATCTCGTTCTTCAGCTGCTGGTTCTGGTGCTTGTAGCTGCCGAGGTGGCCGACCGAGGAGAACCAGGAGCCGATCGGGTGGGTGACGTCGTCGACCACATCTTCGATCGGCCCGAAGACGTCCTCGGCGACGTTGCGAACGCCGTTGAGCGTGCCCGAGCGGTAGTCGAGCGTGATCAGGGTGAAGGCGGCCAGCAGCAGGATCGTCAGCACCAGGCGACCCCGCCGGGAGCTCCTCATGTCCGGGCGCGATTCATCGTCGACAGAGCGGTACGACGGTCACCCGTCGTACCGTCCTTCCTCGGCTATCGGCGGGGCTCGGAGATCAAGACCTGCTGTAGCGCCTCGAACTCCTCGACGCACTTGCCGGCACCCATGGCGACCGAGTTGAGCGGGTCGTCGGTGACGTGGATCGGCATGCCGGTCTCGTGCCGCAGCCGCTCGTCGAGTCCGGCGAGCAGCGCGCCACCGCCGGTGAGCACGATGCCGCGGTCCATGACGTCACCGGAGAGCTCGGGCGGCGTCTTGTCGAGCGTGGTCTTGACCGCGTCAACGATCGCGTTGACCGGCTCCTCGATCGCCTTGCGGATCTCGTCGGCACTCACGAGGATCGTCTTGGGCAGACCGGTGACGAGGTCGCGACCGCGGATCTCGGCGCCCGGCTCGTCCGGCGCGGGGAACGCCGACCCGATCGCCATCTTGATCTCCTCAGCCGTCCGCTCACCGAGCATCAGGCTGTACTCCTTCTTGACGTACGCGATGATCGAGGCGTCCAGCTCGTCGCCGCCGGTGCGGATCGACTGGCTAGTAACGATGCCGCCGAGGGAGATGACGGCGACCTCGGTCGTGCCGCCGCCGATGTCGACGACCATGTTGCCGGTCGGCTCGTGCACGGGGAGCCCGGCGCCGATCGCGGCCGCCATCGGCTCCTCGATGATGAAGACCTTGCGGGCGCCGGCCTGGTAGCCGGCATCCTTGACCGCCCGCTGCTCGACCCCGGTGATGCCGCTCGGCACGCAGATGACCAGCCGCGGACGGGCGGTGCGCCGGCGGCGGTGCACCTTCTGGATGAAGTAGCGCAGCATGCGCTCGGTGGTCTCGAAGTCGGCGATCACGCCGTCCTTCAGCGGCCGGATCGCGACGATGTTGCCGGGCGTGCGGCCGATCATCCGCTTCGCCTCGGTGCCGACCGCCAGGATGCCGGCGGTGTTGGTGTTGATCGCGACCACGCTCGGCTCGTTCAGGACGATGCCGCGACCGCGCACGTAGACCAACGTGTTGGCCGTGCCGAGGTCGACGGCCATGTCACGGCCGAGGAATCCGCTGTTGTTCGCCATATCGGCGCACGCCTTCCGGATCGGGGAATGGAAGCGCTGTGCTCGTTCAAGCTGCGCATTTTTGGGGGCAGTGACTGATGCTAGCGCCGATCCGACGTACGCCGAAATGGCCGATTTCGGCCGCTGCCGGCGCCGGCAGTCAGGCCAGCGCGGGGAAGAACAGGGCGACCTCGCGGGCCGCTGCCTCCGGTGAGTCCGAGCCGTGGACCAGGTTCTGGCCGATCTCGAGCGCGTAGTCGCCGCGGATCGAACCGGGCGTCGAGGCGACCGGATCGGTCACGCCCATCAGGGTGCGAACCGCCTCGATCGCCCGGTGGCCCTCGACCACGATCGCGACCAGCGGCCCGCCGGTGATGAACTCGACCAGCGAACCGAAGAACGGCTTGCCCTCGTGCTCGGCGTAGTGCCGAGTCGCGATGTCCGTGTCCAGGGTGCGCAGCTCGAGGGCGAGGATCATCAGACCTTTGTTCTCGAGCCGGCCGACGATCTCGCCGATGAGGCCCCGCCGTACGGCGTCGGGCTTGACCAGGACCAGGGTGCGCTCCGCCACGCCGGACACCTTAGTGCCCACGCATGGCCCATTGGTGGGGCTCCAGCCCCACGCATGGCCCATTGGTGGGGCTATCGCCCCACTAATGGGCCATCGGGATCCGCGCGGAGCAGCACAACGCCTGGTGGAAGACCGCGCCCGGCGAGCCGGGAGCCGACCGCGCACCACCGACGACATCTCCCACGGCGAGTCGCGCGATCCCGGCACCGCGACCAGTGACGTGAACGACCTCCATCGTCATCCGGTCGAGGGATGCGAGGCCTCGCTGCACCGCATCCGCGACCACGGCGGTCGCAACCCGGCGCTCACCCACCCGCGCCGCAAACTCAACCAACGCCCGCTCGGGCGGACAGTGGGGCAGACCGTCGATGATGCGAGGCTGCGGCCTTCGATGAGTACGGCGAACGACGACACCATCGCGGTTGGCGCGCTTCGCCTCGGCCGCGAGCAACACCCGCACGGTTGGGTCCGGCGGGAGGTAGCGAACGCCGTAGGCATGCAGTGCCGTCGCGTCCGCCAGCTGTGCGGACGACCCGCCGTACAGCAGGGCTGCCCGCAGCCGCTGACGCCGCGAGGGCGATCCGGTCTGGGCCAGATACACGCCGGGAAGCATGATCTGCCAGGGTCCACCGAGACGATGCCTGAGCGCGTCCAGCGACATCAGCTCCAGGGCCTGGCGTCGGGTGATGACGTGGTCCTGCCGGCTGAGGATCTCCGACATCGCGTTGTCCATCGGTCACAGTCCAGGCGCGACGCCGCTCCGTGGACGCCTGGGTACTGATCTGTGAACGGTCACGACGCACCCGAGCCGTGTGGACGGCAGCCCCGGGCCGCCCGGCCTCGCCGTGCCAATGGCCCATGCAGGGGCCTATGGCCCCACCCATGGGCCATGCGTGGGGGTGCAGCACCACCTATGGGCCATGCGTGGGGTCAGGTTGCGTGGGAGCGGGGCCAGAGGCGTAGCCAGTAGACCCAGATCGCGGCGAACGCCAGCCCGACGACGTACATCGGCCAGGTGATCACCCCGCCCGCGATCACCAGGAGCTGGATCAGCGAGGCCAGCGTCTTGCCGCCGCGCTTGCGCAGCCAGACGGCCGCAACGATGAGCAGGATTGCCATCCCGAACAGGTAGCCGACCTTCAACGCCGAGACGTGCCCGCGCTCGAGGCTGATCACCGCCGGGCCGGCGAGCAACAGGACGATCGCCTCGAGCACCAGCCCGGCCGAGCCGAGCGCATACAGCCCGCGGGGCGCGGGCGTTTCGCTCAAGCGCTCGACCCGCGCAACAGGTGCCGGGCTTCGCCGACCGTGACGATCGACCCGGTGACGATCACGCCGGCGCCACCGACGGCTGCGTCCGCCTCGGCGCGCTGCACCGCGACGTCGATCGCGTCGTCAAGTCGCTGCACGACCTCGACCCGGTCCTCGCCGAACACCTCGGTCGCAACGGCGCCGAGCTCGGCTGCGGACAGCGCCCGTGGCGAGCCGTTGGTGGTCGCCACGACGCTCGTCACCACCGGCTCGAGCTCGGCGAGTACGCCGGCCGCGTCCTTGTCACCGAGGATCGCGACCACGGCAACCAGCCGGTCGAAGGTGAACTCGTCCTCGAGCGCCGCCGCCAACGCGGCCGCACCGGCCGGGTTGTGCGCGCCGTCGATCAGAACGGTCGGGCTGCGCCGCACGACCTCGAGGCGGCCGGGTGAGCTGACGCCCGCGAAGGCGGCGCGGACCGCGTCGGCGTCGAGCGGCTCACGATCCGCCGCCCCGAGGAACGCCTCGACCGCGGCCAGCGCGCAGGCCGCGTTCGTCGCTTGATGGGCCCCGTGCAGCGGCAGGAAGACTTCTTCGTAGACGCCAGCGAGGCCCTGCAGTTCCAGCAGCTGGCCGCCCACCGCGACCGATCGGGACCGTACGCCGAAGGTCAGCCCCTCGGCGACGATGGTCGCGCCGACCTCGGCAGCTCGCTCGACCAACACTGCCACGGCCGCCTCGGGTTGCACCGCACAGACGACCGCGGCCCCCTCGTGGATGAGACCGGCCTTCTCCGCCGCGATCTCCTCGATCGTCGAGCCGAGGATGCCGACGTGGTCGAGGCTGATCGGCGTCACGACCGCGACCGGCGCGTGGATCACGTTGGTGGCATCCCAGCGACCGCCGAGGCCGACCTCGACCACGGCGGCGTCGACCGGAGCGTCGGCGAATGCCGCAAAGCCCATCGCGGTCAGCAGCTCGAAGAAGGTGACCCGGTCCGCGTGCCGGCCGTCCACGATCTCCGCGAACGGCGCAACCTCGTCGTACACCTCGGCGAAGCGCTCCGCCGTCAGGGGCTGGCCGTCGACACAGATCCGCTCGGTGACGCTTTCCAGGTGCGGAGACGTGTAGCGACCGGTACGCAGGCCCAGCTCGCGCAGCAGCGCGTCGATCATCCGGGCGGTCGAGGTCTTGCCGTTCGTGCCGGTGATGTGGATCGACGGGAATGCGCGCTGCGGCTCACCGAGCAGGTCGAGCAGGTCCGTGATCCGGTCCAGGTCAGGAACCATCCGGGTCGGGAAGCGCGCCTCGAGCGCCTTGTCGACCCGGGCCAGCGGATCGACGTCGTCGAAAGCCACGGACCCGAGCCTAGGGCGGACTCCTAGACTCGTGCGCTGTGAACGTGCCTGACAAGCCGAGCGTCGACGGGCTGGAAGCCAAATGGTCGGCGGCCTGGGAAGCCGACGGGACCTACCGGTTCGACCGCACGCGCCCTCGGGCCGAGGTCTATGCGATCGACACGCCGCCGATCACCGCGAGTGGCTCGCTGCACGTCGGGCACGTCTTCTCCTACACCCACACCGACCTGATCGCGCGCTACCAGCGGATGCGCGGGCGCGAGGTCTTCTATCCGATGGGGTGGGACGACAACGGCCTGCCGAGCGAACGGCGGGTGCAGAACTACTACGGCGTGCGCTGCGACCCGTCGCTCCCCTACGACCCTGAGTTCACCGCACCGGAGACACCGCCGAAGGACGCGAAAGACCATCTGCCGATCTCACGGCGCAACTTCGTCGAGCTCTGCGACGTGCTCACCGCAGAGGACGAGAAGGCGTACGAAGCCGTGTGGCGGCGCCTCGCGCTCTCGGTCGACTGGTCCGACCCCTACCGGACGATCGACGCGCGGTCGCGCGCGATTTCGCAGAAGGCGTTCCTGCGCAACCTCGCGCGCGGCGATGCCTACCAGGCCGAGGCACCGACCCTGTGGGACATCACGTTCCGTACGGCGGTCGCGCAAGCCGAGCTCGAGGACCGCGAGCGCCCGGGGAACTACCACCGGATCGCGTTCGGGCGCGCGGGCGGAGACCCGATCTGGATCGAGACCACGCGCCCCGAGCTGCTGCCGGCCTGCGTCGCGCTCGTCGCGCACCCGAACGACGAGCGCTACCAACCGCTGTTCGGCACGACCGCGCTGACGCCGTTGTTCGGCGTCGAGGTGCCCGTCGTCGCGCATCACCTCGCCGACCCTGAGAAGGGATCGGGCATCGCGATGATCTGCACATTCGGTGACCTCACCGACGTGACCTGGTGGCGCGAGCTGCAGCTGCCGCTGCGCACGATGCTGGGCGAGGACGGTCGAGTGCTCGCCGACGCCCCCGACGGCGTGGACGCGTCGGCGTACTCCCGCCTGGCCGGCAAGACCGTCTTTGGCGCGCGCGAGGAGACAGTGGCGATGTTGCGCGCCGCCGGCCTGCTCGACGGCGAACCGACGCCGATCTCGCACCCGGTCAAGTTCTACGAGAAGGGCGACCGGCCGCTGGAGATCGTGACCACGCGGCAGTGGTACATCCGTAACGGCGCCCGCGACACCACCCTGCGCGAGACCCTCATCGCACGCGGCCAGGAGCTGCAGTGGCACCCGCCGCACATGCAGGTCCGCTACGAGCACTGGGTCAACGGACTCACCGGCGACTGGCTGATCAGCCGCCAGCGCTACTTCGGCGTACCGTTCCCGGTCTGGTACCGACTCGACTCCGCGGGCGACCCGGTGTACGACGAACCGCTGGTGCCGGCCGAGAGCGCGCTGCCGGTCGACCCGTCGTCGGACTGCCCGGACGGGTACGACGAGAGCCAGCGGGGCGCGCCCGGCGGGTTCATCGGCGATCCCGACGTCATGGACACCTGGGCGACGTCGTCGCTCACTCCGTTGATCGCGGGGCGCTGGACCTTCGACGACGACCTGATGTCGCGCGTGTTCCCGATGGATCTTCGGCCGCAGGCGCAGGACATCATCCGCACCTGGTTGTTCTCGACCGTGGTGCGCTCGCAGCTGGAGTTCGACGTTCTGCCGTGGTCGAACGCCGCGATCAGCGGCTGGATCCTCGACCCGGACCGCAAGAAGATGTCGAAGTCCAAGGGCAACGTCACAACGCCGATCGAGCTGTTCGACGAGTTCGGCAGCGACGCGGTGCGGTACTGGTCGGCGTCGGCGCGGCTCGGCACCGACGCTGCATTCGACACCGGTCAGATGAAGATCGGTCGCCGGCTGGCGATCAAGCTGCTCAACGCGTCGAAGTTCGCGCTCGGCATGGGGGCATCGCCGAACGTCTCTGCGGTGACCGAACCACTCGACCGTTCCCTGCTCGCCGGTCTGGCCGACGTCCGGTCGGAGGCGACCCGTGCTTTCGACGGCTACAACCACACCCGGGCTCTCGAGCTGACCGAGACGTTCTTCTGGACGTTCTGCGACGACTACATCGAGCTCGTGAAGGAGCGCGCGTACGGCTCGCGCGGCGGCGACGGCGTCGAGTCGGCGAAGGCAGCCCTCGGCACGGCGCTCGACGTACTGCTGCGGATGTTCGCGCCCTTCCTGCCATACGTGACCGAGGAGATCTGGTCGTGGTGGCGGGAAGGCTCGATCCACCGGGCCGGCTGGCCGACCGCCGAAGAGCTCGCGGTGCCCTCGGACGCGGAGGCCGAGCCGGCCTTGCTCGGCCTGGTCAGCGTGGCGCTGTCCCACGTGCGGGGCGCTAAGTCGACCGCCCAGGTGTCGATGCGTACGCCGATCGCGCGCGCGGTGGTTCGCGGTGCTGCGGAGGATCTCGACCGGCTCCGGCTGGCGGGCGCCGACCTCGCGGGAGCCGGGCGGATCGAGTCGATCAGCTTCGAGCCGAGCGAAGGAAGCGAGCTGACCGTCGACGTCACCATGTGACCTCACGCCGCGTGTGCACTGAGCGCCGGCCGCCCGCCGAGCGGTCCGGTTGGCAGGCGACCTTGCACCTCACGCGACGTCAGGTCCTACGGTCGGTTCCGTGACGGACTCGGAGATCGGCTGGCGGGTCGGAGAACTCGCTCGGGCCACCGGGCTGACGGTTCGCACCCTGCACTACTACGACGAGATCGGGCTGGTCTCGCCATCGGGTCGCACCGGCGGTGGGCACCGGCTCTACAGCGACGGCGATGTCGAGCGCTTGTACCGGGTCTGCATGCTGCGGCGGCTCGGCCTGCCGCTGGCAAGCATGCCGGTCGCTCTCGATGCCGACCGCGGCGACGCAACGTCGGTGTTGACCGCTCACCTGCACGAGCTGGACCGGCCGCTGGAGACCGAACAGCGCCTGCGCGGCCGGCTGGCTCGGCTGCTCGCGCAACCCGCCGCGCAGGCATCCTCGCGCGGCGCCCACCTACTGGAGGTGTTGGAGGACATGACGGCGATCGACACCGGCGTACAGAAGCGAATCTCGATCCTGGTCTACGCCGACCTGCCGGCGGCCTACGAGTACCTGATCCGGGTCTTCGGGCTCGGGCCGGGGGAGCTCAACCACGACGAGTCCGGAGAAGCGGTGCACGGCGAGCTGCAGGCGGGCGACGGCGTGCTGTGGCTGCATCCCGAGCGCTCGGAGTTCTCGCTGCGCTCGCCGCAGTCGGTGGGAGCCGCGACCGGGATGGTGGCGGTGATCGTGGACGACGTCGACGCACATCATGCGCACGCGGTGGCAGAAGGCGCGCAGATCCGCTACGCGCCGATGGACCAGCCGTACGGCTACCGCGAGTACGGCGCGTACGACTGCGAGGGCCACCTCTGGTCGTTCATGAAACCGCTCGACTGACCACACCCAACGCCGCGATCAGCTTGTGAGCGCTGCAGTACCGCACAGCCCACAACTCGGATAGCGGCCGGCAGAGCCGAGCTAGGCCGACTTCTCTCTACGCTCGCGCTTCGCCGGCTGCGCGTCCCGAGGAACGAGTGTCGGGTTGACGTGCTCGAGGACGACCGCCTCGGTGATCATGACCTTGGCGATGTCCTTGCGGGACGGTACGTCGTACATGACCGAGAGCAGCACCTCTTCGAGGATCGCCCGCAGGCCGCGGGCGCCGGTGCCGCGCTTGATCGCCTGGTCGGCAATCGCGTCGAGCGCGTCCTCGCTGAACTCGAGCTCCACACCGTCGAGCTCGAACAGCCGCTTGTACTGGCGGACCAGGGCGTTCTTCGGCTCGGTGAGGATCCGGATCAGGGCCTCGCGGTCGAGGTTGTGCACGCTGGTGATGACCGGCAGCCGGCCGATGAACTCGGGGATCATGCCGTACTTGAGCAGGTCCTCCGGCATGACGTCGGCGAAGGTGTCCTCGGTGTCGACGTCGGACAGGCTGCGCGGCTCCCAACCGAAGCCGATGCCGTTCTTGCCGCGCCGCGCCTCGATGATCTTGTCCAGCCCGGCGAACGCACCACCGACGATGAACAGCACGTTCGTGGTGTCGATCTGGATGAACTCCTGGTGCGGGTGCTTGCGACCGCCCTGCGGCGGGACGCTCGCGGTGGTGCCTTCCAGGATCTTCAGCAGCGCCTGCTGCACGCCCTCGCCGGAGACGTCACGGGTGATCGAAGGGTTCTCGCTCTTGCGCGCGATCTTGTCGATCTCGTCGATGTAGATGATGCCGGTCTCGGCCTTCTTGACGTCGTAGTCAGCGGCCTGGATCAGCTTCAGCAGGATGTTCTCGACGTCCTCGCCGACGTAGCCGGCCTCGGTCAGCGCGGTCGCGTCGGCGATCGCGAACGGGACGTTGAGCATCTTCGCGAGGGTCTGCGCAAGCAGCGTCTTGCCGCAGCCGGTGGGGCCGAGCAGCATGATGTTGGACTTCTGCAGCTCGACCGGCTCCTTGTCGGTGCCGGCCTGGACCCGCTTGTAGTGGTTGTAGACCGCGACCGAGAGCGTCTTCTTCGCGTTGTCCTGCCCGATCACATAGCCGTCGAGGAACTCGTAGATCTCTTTCGGCTTGGGCAGCGAGTCGAACGAGACGTCCGAGGACTCACTCAGCTCCTCCTCGATGATCTCGTTGCACAGGTCGATGCACTCGTCGCAGATGTAGACGCCGGGACCGGCGATGAGCTTCTTGACCTGCTTCTGGCTCTTCCCGCAGAAGGAGCATTTGAGCAGGTCGCCACCGTCACCGATGCGTGCCACCCGATGCCCTCCACGTCCTCGCTCGACCTACACGGCTCGACCTGCCGGACGGACCGCTCGACCCGAGCCGCCCGTCATGGCGCCCGGCCCGGTGCCGAGACCCATCTACGACGGTACCGCGCCGGACCGACATCGTCCCCCCTAATCCGGCGCGGATCGATACCTGACCGGGCGTGTCGCCAAACGAATCGGCCGGATGGCCTAGTCGATCAGGACGATTCGACGGGCTTCGGCGGAGGTACGGCCGAAAGCTTGCGACTGCGAATGACCTCGTCGACCAGGCCGTATTCGACTGCTTCGTCGGCGGTGAGGATCTTGTCGCGCTCGATGTCTTCCTTGACCTGTTCGATCGTGCGGTTCGAGTGCCGCGAGATGAAGGTCTCGAGCAGCGCGCGCATGCGCATGATCTCCCTGGCCTGGATCTCGATGTCGCTGCTCTGCCCGCCGCCCTCGCTGTAGGGCTGGTGGATGAGGATGCGCGAGTTGGGCAGCGCGAGCCGCTTGCCCGGCGTACCCGCGGCGAGCAGTACGGCGGCGGCCGACGCGGCCTGGCCGAGGCAGACGGTCTGGATCTCCGGCCGGATGAACTGCATGCAGTCGTAGATCGCGGTGAGCGCGGTGAACGAGCCGCCGGGAGAGTTGATGTAGACCGAGATGTCGCGGTCCGGGTCCATCTGCTCGAGGCAGAGCAGCTGGGCCATCACGTCGTCGGCGGACGCGTCGTCGATCTGCACGCCGAGGAAGATGATCCGCTCCTCGAACAGCTTGGTGTACGGCGAGAGCTCCTTGAACCCGTAGCTCGTGCGCTCGGTGAAGGTCGGGAGGATGTAGCGACCCTGGGGTGGTTGAGGCATGTCAGTCAGCTCCTGAACTCGTCATGCGCCGGTCAGGAGACCGCGCCCTCGGACGGCACCTGGTTGGCCCGCGCCACGACCTGGTCGACGAACCCGTAGTCCTTCGCCTCGTCGGCGGTGAACCAGCGATCCCGGTCGGAGTCGCGCTCGATCTGCTCGATGGTCTGACCGGTGTGGAAGGCGATGCGTTCCTGCATCACCTTCTTGGTGTAGAGCATCTGCTCGGCCTGGATCGCGATGTCGCTCGCCGTACCCCCGATCCCACCGGAGGGCTGGTGCATCATGATCCGCGCGTGCGGGGTGGCGTAGCGCTTGCCGTTGGCGCCCGCGCAGAGCAGGAACTGGCCCATGCTTGCCGCCAAGCCGACCGCAACCGTCGCCACGTCGTTGGTGATGAACTGCATGGTGTCGTAGATCGCCATGCCCGCGCTGACCGAGCCGCCCGGCGAGTTGATGTAGAGGAAGATGTCGCGCTCGGCGTCCTCGGCCGAGAGCAGAAGCAGCTGCGCGCAGATCTGGTTGGCGATCGGGTCGTCCACCTGACTGCCGAGGAAGACGATCCGCTCGCGCAGGAGCCGCTCGTAGACCGAGTCGGTGAGGTTCAGACCCGAGGCGGCGGCGCGCATGGCCGGGCCTTCCGGGAGGGGAGCACTCATGGCTCTACGCTAGCCTCCGCTCACGCTGGACCGGG
>DATJSI010000094.1 GCA_035504215.1 Mycobacteriales bacterium | reverse complement strand
GGTGCCCGAGCTGAACAAGATGGGCGCGAAGGTCGAGATCGACAACAACGTCGCGATCGTGCACGGGCCGTCGGTCCTGCGCGGTACCGAGGTCGTCGCGCACGACCTGCGCGGCGGCGCGGCGCTGATCCTGGCCGGGCTGGCGGCCGAGGGCGAGACGGTGATCTCGCCCGGGTACTACATCGACCGCGGGCACGCGACGATCGACGAACGGCTTCGGTCGCTCGGGGCGGACGTGGTGGCCGAGGAGCACGATATCTCGTTATCCAGTGGTGAGCGGGGCTTTCCCCTTTCAGAGCTATCGACGGTGCGGGAAGGCGCTGGCTATCGCTAGGAAGGCGTCGTTCGCATGCGGTGTGCCGATGGAGATGCGTGCCCCTTCTCCGTCGAAGGGGCGGACCGAGATGCCCGACGCTTCGCACGCTGCCGCGAAGGCAGTTGTGTGTTCTCCTAGGCGGAGCCAGACGAAGTTGGCTTCGGTCTCGGGGACTGTCCAGCCGTCCGCCCTCAGGGCTTCGGTTACCCGCGCGCGTTCCTTGACGGTGGCTTCGACTCGCTCCAGGAGCTCATCTTCGGCCTCGAGGGAGGCGATCGCGGCAGCCTGGGCTACCGCGTTCACGGAGAAGGGGAGCATCGTCTTGCGGACGGCCTGGGCGACTGGCTCGTGGCCGACGACGAAGCCGACCCGCAGGCCGGCCAGGCCGTAGGCCTTCGAGAAGGTGCGCAGGACGGCCACGTTGGGGCGGTCGCGGTAAAGGTCGATGCCGTCGGGCACGTTCTCGTCGCGGATGTACTCGCGGTAGGCCTCGTCAAGGACGACGAGGCAGTCGGCGGGGACCTGGTCAAGGAAGGCGGCGAGCTCGTCCCGGCGGACGACGGTGCCCGTCGGGTTATTGGGGTTGCAGACCAGGATCAGCCTTGTGTGCGGCGTGATCGCGGCTGCCATGGCCGTCAGGTCGTGTACCTCGTCGCGGAGCGGTACCCGGACCGAGGTGGCGTGCGCCAGGTCGGCGAGCGGCGGGTACGCCTCGAAGGAGCGCCACGCGTACAGCACCTCGGCGCCGGGTTCGCTGACCGCCTCGATGAGCTGCTTGAGGACCCCGACGGAGCCGCAGCCGACGGCGACGTGGCCGGCCGGGACCGCGAACCGTTCGGCGAGGGCGGCGGTCAGCGCCTCGGCACCGTTGTCCGGGTAGCGGTTGACTCCGCGGCCCGCCTCCGCGATCACCTCAACAACCGACGGCAGCGGTCCGTACGGCGACTCGTTGGAGGACAGCTTGTGTGCCTCACCTGCCACCGCTACGGGCGCCCGGCCGGGCTTGTAGGCGGGAACGGTGTCGAGCATGGTCCGGAACCGGGGCGAAGCGTCAGTCATGCCCCATAGATTAAGACAGCTCCTTGGTTGCGAACGCGTAGGCATGCTTGGCCAGGCTCTTCACCGCGACCTCAGACGCACCGGGGCCGATCACGGTCACCGAACCGACGAAGCCGGCGCCGCGGTAGACAAGCGACCACATGTCGTCCGCCGGGCCGCCGGTGGATCGCACGCTGAGCACGTGCGCCTCCTTGCCGATCCCCTTGACGGACGACTCATGGACCGTGTACCTGAACGTCTTGCCGCCGACGGTTTCCTCGTACCGCGCGCACTGCGCCGGTACCTTGGCCGCGATCGCGGCCGCCGCGGCGGAGGACGAGACGAGCATTTCGAAGACGCCGTTGTGTCCGACTCGGAAGCTGACCGCGGCGGCCGGCGCACCGGCGATCACGGCCGCGTTGAACCCGTCCGGCACGTCGTCCGCGCAGGCCTTGGGTGTCACGCGCACGCCGCCGGACAGCTGCGTGCTCGGGTCTGCCGCCGCCAGCGAGGCGTAGCTTCCGGTGGTCGCGGGCGCCGCGGCCCTGATCCCGTTGACCTTGGGAAGCAGCGCGACCCGCAGCTCGGCCGCACTGAACGGGGCAGTCGACCCGGTCGTCGTGGCGCTGCTGCCCGAATGGCCGCAGCCGATGAGACCCAGCGCGGCCGCGGGCACGAACAGCAGCAGCGCCGTCTCCCGCCAGCGACTTCCCTCCATCGCGCATCCTCTCCCGACACCAATTCATGGATGCCGATCGATGAGAATATCGCAACTGTAAGTTACGAGAGGTGACGTTGAGTAAAATCGGCACGTCGCGACCGACCACCTCGGCCGGGCCCCATGGGGGTTCAGGGCCATTCCGAGTCTTGCGGCATAACAGTGGGCGGTGGAGGTGGGATTTGAACCCACGGAGGGGTTGCCCCCTCACACGCTTTCGAGGCGTGCGCCCTCGGCCACTAGGCGACTCCACCGCCGGTGAGCATACCTGACGCGGGGCCCAAACAACGAACTGAGACTCATCTGCGCTCAGCGAAGAACGTCCTGAGCAGGGCCTGGCACTCCGCGGCGAGCACGCCGCCGATCACCTCCGGCACTGGCACCAGACGCTGATCTCGAACGACGTCCCAGAGTGAGCCGACCGCTCCGGCCCGTGGGTCCGTCGCACCGTAGACGAGCCGGCTGACCCGCGCCACCGTTATCGCACCGGCGCACATCGTGCACGGTTCCAGCGTCACCACGAGGGTGTGGCCGTCGAGGCGCCACCCGCCGGCCGCTTGGGCGGCGGCCCTGATGGCCACGATCTCGGCGTGCGCCGTGGGGTCACCGTCCGCCTCCCGGCGGTTCCGCCCGCAGGCGACCACGGTCCCCGCGGCGTCCTGCACCACCGCCCCGACCGGCACGTCACCCGTGCCGAGCGCCGCCGTCGCCTCAGCGAGCGCGGCCCGCATCGCCGGCGCGAAGGATGCCTCGTATCCCGTCACGCGGTCAGGAGCCAAGGGCGATATCGAGCGCGCGCTCCATCGCGGGCCCGAACCCGAGCCGGACCGCGATCGACTCCACCGCGTCCTCGACGTGATCCCAGGGGTCGTCGTCGGAGTCGAAGTCGAGGCGGCTGCAGATCGCCGCCAGGTCCATCTCGTCGAGGCCGAGGTCAGCGAAGATCGACAGGTCGCCGACCGGGAGCACCTGGTCCAGGTCCTCCTCAGCGGGAACCGGGATGTCAAGGTGCTCGAGGACCTGCTCGGCCAGCGGGTAGTCGAGTGCCGCGCCGATGTCGGACAGCAGCACGGAGACCTGATTGCCGATGACCCGGACCGCGACGAAAAAGTAGTCATCGATCCCCGCGAGCCCTATCGTGCCCGCGAGGCTGGGCTGCTGTCGCAGCGCCCGGATGAACCCCTTCAGGTCATCGGTCACCGCCACCGGCAGGACATCGGCGTCCCACCTGTCGTCCTCGCGGAAGACGACAATCGCAAAGTCGGTCTCGTTCACCTCAGGCATCGCCATGGTCCAAGCATGCCCTGTGGGGAGAAAGTTGTCAGATCGACCGCCTTCTCCGGCCGAGTGAAATCAAGCCGCCGGCCGTCGGTGGCCGCCTTCGGCGTGGCTGCTTCCGCCGCGCCGAAGGGAACGGCATACTTCATGCGAAGCTTCATATTCTCGGTCGGGCTCATGCGTAGTGCTCGTGTGATACGGGCACACTTGCCGGTAGGTCGGGCATAGCAGGAGCCGTGCCTGCTTGGAGGACTCCCCATCCAAGCTGCGTCTCGGTCTAGGATTAAGCAACTGGCATCAACGAGTCTGCGCTTCCAGGGAGGCAGCAGCAGTGAGTCTCAAGAACATCCTCTTCTATGCGCTCATCGCCTTTATCGTCTGGTGGGTCATCCAGCAGCCG
>DATJSI010000093.1 GCA_035504215.1 Mycobacteriales bacterium | reverse complement strand
CCTCGCGAGCTGCACACGTTCCTCATGGAGTCCATCCGCCCGCTGCTGCCCGAGGGCTTTGACGTCGACAAGCACCTCACCCCCCGCTACCGACCGTGGCAGCAGCGCATCGCCGTCGTCAAGGACGGTGACCTGTTCGAGGCGCTGCGCGAGGGAAAAGCCTCGATCGTCACCGACACGATCGAGGCTTTCACCGAGCACGGGATTAAGGTCAGCTCCGGGGCGGAGATCCCGGCCGACATCGTGGTCAGCGCCACCGGCTTCAACCTGTCGGTCCTCGGCGACGTCGCATTCGCCGTCGACGGCGAGCCGGTCGACTTCACCGACCATGTCACCTGGCGCGGCATCATGATCAGCGGCCTGCCGAACATGACCTACACGTTC
Source organism: Mycobacteriales bacterium (assembly GCA_035504215.1). Classification (NCBI taxonomy): domain Bacteria; kingdom Bacillati; phylum Actinomycetota; class Actinomycetes; order Mycobacteriales; species Mycobacteriales bacterium. The sequence continues at coordinate 1,845 of DATJSI010000093.1, read as the reverse complement.
GGCTACTTCCGGCACAGCTGGACGCTGCGCGTAGACCTGGTCGGCGACCTGGTTGGCCGTCTGCTGGCAACGATGCGGGACAAGGGCGCCACCATGGTGGTTCCCGCCCTGCGATCGCAGGAGACGGACATGCCGCTGCTGCCGTGGTGCGATCCGGAGAACTTCAACCCCGGGTACGTGATGCGCTCGCAGCACGTCCTGTACAAGCAGGGCGATCACGAGCCGTGGACCCACATGCTGGAGCACGACCAAGAGCGCGAGATCCTGCCCGCGGTGGATCTCGACGACGGGACGCTCGTCTACAGCTGACCGCGCGGAAACCGCGTAAAATCTGGGTGGCGCGTGGGGCGCCTCCTGGTCCGCGGAAAGGGCTGAGCCCACCCATCGACGAGCAGCGCCACAGCGTACTGTTGAGACCCTCCTTTCGACCGGCGTCGCGGACCGGCCGGCACAGCGAAAGGAGGCTGCGGTGGCGACCTGCCTGACGTCCAGCGACGACCCGCGCGCCGACCAGGCGGCCGCCAGTCAGCTGCTGGCCGAGCATCCGGAGCTGCCCGGACACAACCTGTGCGCGGCCGCCGCGTGCGCGGATGTGGCCCAGGTGCGCCGTCACCTCGCCGGAAAGCCGACCGGGGCGAGAGTGACCGGCGGACCGCACGGCTGGTCGCCGCTGCTCGACGAGAGCGGACCGGCCTCGTCACCTGGGCCGCGTCCCGGGGCGCACCCAACGCGGTCGAATTGCTCGCCGCGGCCGGCTTCGACGTCAACGCGCTCGGCCGCAGCGACATCCCCAGCAACGAGCCGTGGCATACCGCCCTGCACGTCGCCGCCGAAAACGGCAACCTCGCCCTCGCCCGCACGCTGGTCGAGCTGGGAGCCGACCCCGACATCCGCGACAAGCACCACAAGTCCACCCCCCTCGGCTGGGCCCGGCACTTTGACCAGACAACTCTCGTCGAGCTGCTCGAGCCTCTCACGACGCCGGAGGAATGACCCGCAACGTGTTGATCTGCCCGTCCGGAGATTGACACGGTGCGTTTCACCTTGCCGCGGTCTGCCGTGCCCACACTGGGCACTTGTCGCGCCATGACGACTTGTCCCCACAAAAACGCACATTGCCGGGTGCGGGTTGACCCACGGAGGAAGACCAACAATGACCAACTCGGATGACTCACGTGAGCACATGGACGGCGCAAGCGGACCGCGGCAGCCTGGCCGGCCGATCGTGCCGGGCGTCAGCCGGCGCCGCTTCCTGCAGGTTACGGCGCTCGGCACCGCGGCGGCGGCGGCCGGCCTCACCGCCGGTACCGCGGCCGCCAGCGTCGGCGCCGCGGCGGCCAAGGGACTGCCCAAGGGGTGGACCGGGACCATCGCCGACGTGAAGCACGTGGTGATCCTCATGCAGGAGAACCGGTCCTTCGACCACTACTTCGGCACGCTGCGCGGAGTCCGTGGCTTCGGTGACAAGCAGATCCTCACCTACCAGAACGGGCGCACGATCTTCCAGCAGCCCGACGCGGCCCGCACTGACCTGGGCTACCTGCTCCCTTACAACCTCACCGACCAGACCGACGGCGACCTCGATCACTCCTGGGACGGTGACCACGCGGCCCGCAACGGCGGGCTGTGGAACAACTGGGTCGCGGCCAAGACCGAAGAGACGATGGGCTACTTCACCCGGGACGAGATCCCGTTCCAGTACGCGGTGGCCGACGCCTTCACGATCTGCGACGGCTACCACCAGGGGATCATGGCGCCCACCAGCCCGAACCGGATGTACTTCTGGACCGGCACGTCGTCCGGCTGGACCAGCAACCCGAACGACTACGAAGTCGACTTCGGCTC
>DATJSI010000092.1 GCA_035504215.1 Mycobacteriales bacterium | reverse complement strand
CTCACCCGCGCGACCCTAGTGTCGCTTCGTCAGTGGATCGTCCGTGGGCTGGTACGCCGCCCACCGGGCGGGGCACACTGTGCCTCATGGCCGATGAGTCGATGGACCGTACCGAGGTGGTCAGCCTCGACAGCCTGCGGGACGACCCGTACGACGACCCGCGGCGCGACCGCGACGGCGTCGGGTCGCTGCACGACGCCGAGGCAGAGGCGGGCGACGAGGAAGAGCTCGACGACCGCTTCGATCTCGACCGGGACGAGGCCCGCGAGCTGGGCGTCGAACTCGACCGGACCGGTGGCGAGACGCCCACGCTCGACTGAGTCAGGCCGCGCTACCTCGTTCGAGCTGTCGCAACGCGCTGCGCGCGGCGTGGTGCCCGCACATCCCGTGGACACCGGCCCCCGGCGGGGTGGCGGCCGAGCAGAGATAGACGCCCGGGATCCCGGTGGCGTAGGGGTCGAGCGCGAGTCGGGGCCGGAACAGGAGCTGCCGTCCGGAGTTTGCACCGGTCGCGATGTCGCCTCCGACGTAGTTCGGGTTGTAGGCCTGCAGCTGTTCGGGCGTGGTCGTGTGCCGCCCGACGATGCGGTCGCGGACGCCGGGTGCGAAGCGTTCGATCTGGTCGATCACGAGCTCTGAAACGTCCTGCGCATATCCCTTGGGCACGTGCGCGTAGGCCCACACCGGGTGGACGTTGCCGGCCGAGCGAGACGGGTCGGCGAGGTACTGCTGGCCGACCAGGACGAACGGGCGTTGCGGCAGCCGACCGCGCGCGACCGCTGCCTCGGACGCGACGATCTCCTCCAGCGACCCGCCGACGTGCACCACTCCGGCGCGCCGGCACTGCTCGGCATGCCACGGCACGCCGTCCTCGACCGCGAGGTCGAGCTTGAACGCCGCGGGACCGTAACGCCACCGCCGATAGGACTGCCGGATCCGTGCCGGCAGGCGGTCGCCCGCGATCGCGACGAGGTCGGTCGGCGAGGTGTCGAACAGCGCGACGTCGTGCTCCGGCAGGTCTGCGAGCGCGCCGACCCGGCGACCCGTTTCGATCACGCCACCCAGCGAGGTCAGGTATCCGGCCAGCGCATCGCCGATCGCCTGCGAGCCGCCGGCGGCGACCGGCCAGCCGGCGTGGTGGCCCGCGCTGATCAGCATCATCCCGACCGACGCGGACGCGGGTTGGGTCAGCGGCGTGATGAGGTGCGCGGCGCATCCGGCGTACAGCGCTCGAGCCGGCTCGGTGCGGAAGCTTCGGGCCAGAACGGTCGCGGGAAGCAGCGCCGGCACGCCGAATCTAGCGAGGTCGAGGGGATGGCGCGGGACGTGGAGGATCGGGCGCATCAGGTCGTCGGCGAGTGGGGTGAACCGGCGCGCGGCCGGGCCGAAGATGCGCTTCCAGGCCCGGCCGTCGACCCCGAGGCCGGCCGCGGTCTCGTCGATGGATCGCACCATCGTTGCGGCGTGCCCACCGTCGAGCGGATGGGCCAGGTCGAGCGGAGCGCGCTTCCACTCCAGCCCGTGCTCGGCGAGTGGCAGACCGGCGAAGTACGGCGATCCCGCCGCCAGCGGATGCGCCGCGGAGCACACGTCGTGGCGGACGCCGGGGAGGGTCAGCTCCGCCGTGCGCATGCCGCCGCCGATGGAGTCCGCGGCCTCGAGCACGGTGACCCGCAGTCCCGCCTCGGCGAGGGTCACCGCGGCGGCCAGCCCGTTCGGCCCCGCGCCGACGACCACCGCGTCGATGGTGACTCCTTTCGGCCGAGCACCAACCCTACTGAGCGGGCTGTGGCGGCGGCGCCGCTCGTCCCTAGGATGAGGCGCTGTGACTGCGGTCGAGGAAGAGCTGCGGGTCGCCGTCGTCGGCGCCGGCCCGGCCGGCATCTACACCGCGGCCGCTCTTGTCGACCAGACCGAGGTCCCGGTCGCGGTCGACATCTTCGACCGGTTGCCGACGCCGTTCGGCCTGCTGCGGTATGGCGTCGCGCCGGACCACCTGAAGATGAAGGCGCTCGGCATCACCTTGCAGCGCACCTTGGACAACGAGCACGTGCGGTTCTTCGGCAACATCACGGTCGGCACCGACATCACCGTCGCCGAGCTGCTCGGCGACTACCACGCGGTCGTCTACTCCTACGGCGCGGCAACCGATCGCAAGCTCGGCATCCCGGGCGAGGACCTTCGGGGCAGCCTGTCCGCGCGCGAGTTCGTGAACTGGTACTGCGACGATCCCGACGCCAGCGTTGCCGGCTTCGACCTCACGGCCCGCAGCGCGGTCGTGATCGGACTCGGCAACGTCGCGCTCGACGCAGCGCGCATCCTCATCCGCGATCCCGAGGAGCTGTCGCCCACCGACGTCAGTGACGAGGTCCTGGACTGCCTGCGCCGATCGTCCATCACCGAGGTGCACATCGTCGGCCGGCGCGGGCCCGAGCATGCGAAGTTCACGACCAAGGAGCTGCGCGAGCTCGGCGAGCTCTCCGGCGTCGACGTCGTCCTCGACCCGGCCGCGATGGAGAACGTCGGCGAGCCCGAGGACACCGTCGTACGCCGCAACCTCGAGGTCTTCCGCGGCTGGTCTCAGCGCTCGCTCACCGGTGCGCCGCGCCGGATCTACCTGCACTTTCACTCCACGCCGGTCGCGGTGCTCGGCACGGACTCGGTCGAGGGACTTCGGGTCGAGCACCCGGACGGCTCGACCGAGGAGATCGGCGCGCAGCTGGTCCTTCGCTCGGCCGGCTACCGGGGTACGGCGCTCGACGGGCTGCCGTTCGACGAGCAGTCCGGCACGCTGGCGGTCGTCGACCATCGCGTGCAGCGCGCTGATGGGGAGTGGGGCGAGTATGCCGCTGGCTGGATCAAGCGAGGCGCGACCGGCGTGATCGGCACGAATCGTTCTGACGCCACAGCAACCGTGCGGGTGATCCTCGGCGACGCCGACGCGTTGCGGGCGCGTGACGTCGCGCCCGGAACGGCGCTCGGCCTCGCCGTGACCCGCGGCGCGCATCCGGTCGGCCTGGACGGCTGGGCCGCGATCGACGCGGCGGAAGTCGCGTTGGGCGCCGAGCGAGGTAGCGCGCGGATCAAGCTCTCCCGGTGGGAGAAGCTGCTCGCGGCGTCCGGCGTCCTAGTGGTGGGCCACGTTGAGGACGTTGACGGCGCGGGCGAGGACCAGCCCGATGGTTGACAGCGCGACCAGGCTCTGCACCGCCATCAACGTCTTCACCCCACGCCCGAGCGGCATCGTGTCGGTCGGAGAGAACGCCACGACGTTCGTGAAGCTGACGTAGAGGTAGTCGAGGAACCGCGGCTCCCAGTCCGCCGGCGCGAGCTCGGGACTGGTCATCTGCGGGAACAGGAAGTCCGGGTGCGGATCCTCGCCCTGGGTTCTCGCGAACGGTCCGCCGCGGTCGATCTCCCAGTACCACAACCCGAACGCGATCATGTTGGTCAGATAGATCGCCGAGCCGCTGGCCAGCAGGCCGGTCGCGTCGTTGCTGGCGCCGCCGGTGAGGATGTCATGGTCGAGCAGGATCGCGCTGATCACGTTGTCGGCGGTGATCAGCGCGACCAGCAGGATCGCCGCGTACCGTCCGAACGCCGTGCGGCGCGTGAGCCGCACCGGGTTCAGGATCGTCAGCGCGACCAGCAGCGCCGCCTCGAGCGCGGGCAGGATCCAGCGCGGGTGCACGCCGTACCGGTTCGGCAGGCGTAGCTGCAGCACGATCGCCACCGCGATCGCGATGCCGGCCGGGATCCGGTTCTCGGCGTCGGTCGGCCGCAGCCAGGCGGGGACGTAGCGCTCTTCGGCGCGGTGGATATCGGCCTCGACCCGCTCGGTGAGCCACCGTCCCTTCGCGTCGGCCGCAGAAATCGACGAGTGGGACGGTTCGGGCGGATCGGTCATGGCATCAATCTTGGCGTGAGCCGCGCCCAGAACGGTCTATTGCGACTTGTGCTCGGTCGGATGTTGCGCCGTAGGGATGACCGTGGTGGCCACCGGCGCCGCCTTGAGCTTCGAGCTCTTCTTCGGCTTTTTAGGCTCGCGGCCTGCCTTGTTCTTGTTGCCCATGAGGTGAAGGTACGCCGCATATTGGCGTTGGACCATCGAGCCGTGCGACTGTATGGGCCAAATCGGGGAAGGATCAGTCGATCACGAAGGCAGGGTGAGATGCAGACGTTGGATCCGCTGGACCTTCTTCGCGAGCTCGAACCGACGGTCGAGGTCAACCTCAACCGTCACCTTTCCCTCGCGCAGGAGTGGATGCCGCACGAGTACGTGCCGTGGCGGCTGGGTCGCGACTTCGTGGGCGACGAGGGCATCGAATGGACTCCGGACCAGTCGTCGCTGTCTCCCGTGGCGCAGACCGCGTTCGAGGTGAACCTGCTCACCGAGGACAACCTGCCGAGCTACCACCACGAGATCGCGACCGCGTTCGGGCGCGACGGCGCGTGGGGGACCTGGGTGCATCGCTGGACGGCCGAAGAAGGCCGGCACGCGATGTGCATCCGCGACTACCTGCTGGTGACGCGGGCCGCGGATCCGATCGAGCTCGAGCGGGGCCGGATGGCCACGATGCAGAACGGGTACTCCGCCGCCGGCAAGGACCTGGTCCGGGTGCTCGCCTACGTGAGCTTCCAGGAGCTGGCGACCCGGATCGCGCATCGCAACACCGGCAGGATCTGCGGTGATCCCGTCGCCGACAAGCTGATGGCGCGCATCTCCGCCGACGAGAACCTGCACATGGTCTTCTACCGCGATCTGGTACGCGCGGCGATGGAGGTGGATCCCGACCAGACGGTCGTCGCGGTTGCCGCGGAGGTGCTCGGCTTCCAGATGCCCGGCACCGCAATCCCGAACTTCTCGCGCAAGAGCGTGCGGATCGCGAAGGCCGGCATCTACGACCTGCGAATCCATCGCGACGAGGTGGTGGCGCCGATCCTTCGGCACTGGAAGGTCTTCGAGACGACGTTCCACTCGCCCGTGGCACAGCAGGCGCAGTCCGACCTTGCCGCGCATCTCGACCAGCTCGAGCAGATGGCAACCCAGTACGAGGAGCGGCTGTCGGCGGACCGGGCGCGGGTCGGCGCGACCGCGGGCTGAACGAAACGTGGCGACCGATCCCGGCTGGCGGTTGACCATGACCTGCGACGGGGTCGACTGGGATCAGGCAAAGGCCGACCTCGCGGCCGACCGGTTCGACAACGGCCGGAGCCCGGCCGCGCTGCGGCGCTCTTTCGAGAACTCCCAGCACGTGGTCTTTGCGTGGTCGGGCGATCGGGTCGTCGGCATGGGCCGGCTGCTCTCCGACCACGTCTGCAATGCCTATCTCGTCGACCTGTGGACGCAGTCGGCCTCGCGACGCCAGGGAATCGGTACGGCGATGGTCCGCGCGCTGGTCGACGCCGTACCCGGCCAGCATGTCGGCTGGCAGGCGGATGACGCGGTGGACTTCTACCTAGGGCTCGGCGCGCGACGCCAGCCGGAGTTCCTGTCGACGGTGTCGGGCGAGTGGCTCGACAACGACGCGAACCGGGTGCCGTGAGCGTCGCTCACCCGGTGGGGTCGAGCCCGGCGGTCAGCCGGCGACAGTGGCGCTCGAGATGTTCCGCACGGCTTGGCCCTGGTAGCCGCGCGCGACCATCGTCACGAACTGGTAGACCGCGTCCTCCTCGGGGGACAGCGGGCCCGGCACCGCGTGCTCCGAGGTCAGGCCGCGCTGCACCGACTCGCAGGCGCCCCAGTCCTGCCGGTTGGTGATGTCCCAGAAGTCCACGGCGTACGACGGGTCGAACTCGGGCCGCTCGACCGCCTCGGGCGCGAACGCCCAGGTGCACTCGATCCTCGTCCGGTTCGCGGCAAGCGGCGTCAGCCGGTGCACCATCACGTAGTCGGGGTGCAGGCTCACCAGGATGTTCGGGAAGACGTTGAGGTAGATGACCGTGCGCAGGCCCTCGGCGTCGAGCCCGCGCAGCGGCACGCCGTTGCTCGTCCCGTCGAGCGACATCGTGACCATGCCTTCGCGCAGGTCCATCGTGCCGCCGACCCAGGCCCCCGACGCGGCGTAGTTGTGCCCGCTCGAAGGCGGGCTCACCTGGCACAGCTCGGGGTGGATGACGGGGCAGTGGTAGCACTCGTGGTAGTTCTCGGTGAGGATCTTCCAGTTGGCGGTCGTCTCGTACTCGTGCCGGCCGGCGACCTTGAGCCGTTCCATCTCGTACGGCGCGACGACCTCCTCGATGTCGCCGAGCTGCTCCTCGAGCGGTGCCGCCTGGCCCGAGCCGTCGACGAAGATCAGCCCGTGCCACTCGTTCACCGGCAGCGGCACCAGTCCCCACGACGAGGTGTCGAAGCCCTCGCGGCCCTTGAAGCCCTTGGCGGCTCGCAGCTCCCCGGACAGCTCGTAGCCCCAGGAGTGGTAGGGGCACGCGATGACGCGCCGGTTGATCGCTGCACCGCACCCGAGCAGCTCGTGGCCCCGGTGCCGGCAGAAGTTCGCGAAGGCGCGCAGGACGCCGTCGTCACCGCGGACCAGCAGCACTCCGGCCGGGCCGACCGCCTCGGCCCGCTGGTCGCCGGGGTTCGCGACGTCCTCGCTGCGGCCGACGCACATCCACCCGCCGCCGAAGAAGTTGGCCCGCTCCCACTCGAACACCGCGGGGTCGACGTAGGCGGCGCGGGGGAGCATGCGACTCTCGCCGAACGGAAGCAGGGAGTTGGCCAGCTCGGCCGGGTCGAGCGGCGCGGGCGCGCGGGAGGCTAGTTGACTGACCATACAGTCAAGATAAGCGCGGGCCGGTTCACTGTCCAGCATCCGACCAGGCTGCGGGATGCTTGTCAAAGCAGGCCGGTTCGCCGTACGTTGAAGCCAGTTTGAACGTTCAGTCAAACGACATTCGGAGTGACCATCGTGTCCGTCCAAACCGAACCAAAACGCGACCTCTCGCTGGCCCTCGAACGGGTCATCGCGGAGCAGGAGAAGCGGTTCGTCGAGCGCCAGCCGCAGTCGGCCGCGCTCACCGCGCGAGCGAGCTCGGCGCTCGCCGGCGGCGTCACCTCCAACTGGCAGATCACCCGGCCCCAGGCGGTCTGGCTCAGCCACGGCAGCGGGTCGAAGATCTACGACGTCGACGGCAACGAGTACGTCGACCTGCACGGTGGTTACGGCGCGGCGCTCGCCGGGCACGCGCACCCCGCGGTCGTGGAGGCGGTGCGCGCCCAGGTCGCGCGCGGCACCCACTTCGCGCAGCCGACCGAGAACGCGATCATCGTCGCCGAGGAGCTGCAGCGGCGCTGGGGCCTGCCGCTGTGGCGGTTCGGCAACTCGGGCACCGAGTCGACGATGGACGCGGTGCACATCATGCGCGCGGTGACCGGCCGCGACTACATCATCAAGGTCGAGGGCTGCTACCACGGGCACCACGACTCAGTGCAGGTCTCGGTGACCCCGGAGGAGGACGAGGTCGGCGACGCGTTCCGGCCCAACCAGGCGCCGGCGAGCTCGGGCATCCCGAGCGCGATCACCGACCTGACCCTCGTGGTCGGTTTCAACGACCTGCCGGCACTGTCCGCGCTGCTCGACGACTACCAGGGCAAGGTCGCCGGCATGATCGTCGAGCCGATCATGATGAACGCCGGGATCATCACACCCGAGCCCGGCTACCTCGCCGGCGCGAAGGACCTGCTGCACGCGCACGGTGCGTTGCTCGCCTACGACGAGGTCAAGACCGGTCTCACTGCGGGACCGTCGGGCGCCACCGGCGCGGTCGGCGTCACTCCCGACATCGTCTGCCTGGCCAAGGCGATCGGCGGCGGCGTCGCGTCCGCCGCGGTCGGCGGCACCGCCGAGGTCATGGAGCACCTTGCCAACGGCGACTACGAGCAGGTGGGCACCTTCAACGGCAACCCGCTCGCCATGGCCGCGACGCGGGCGATGCTCACCGAGGTTGCGACCGACGAGGCCTACGCCCGGATCGACCGGCTCCGCGGGCAGGTAGTGAGCGAGTTCGAGCGCATCATCGCGGAGAACGGGCTCGACGCTCATGTTGTCGCGGTCGGCGCGAAGGGGTGTGTCGTCTTCCGTCGGGAGCCGGTGCGCAACTACCGCGGGTTCCTCGGAATCGACGACCGCTACAACCATGCGCACTGGCTGTATCAGCACAACGGCGGGGTGTTCCTGCCGCCGTGGGGGAAGATCGAGCAATGGCTGATGTCGGTGCAGCACGACGAGGCCGACATCGAGCGGTTCGTGGCGAACTTCGAGCGTTGCGCGGCCGACCTGACCCGGGACGATGCCTGATAGGGCTTGCCGTCGCGGCCACGTCGTAGTTTCCTACCACTGACCCACCGTTCAGTCTGGGGAGGTTTCGCTGACGCACCATCCACGGCAAGGCTGGTCCGAGGGTGATCGACCGGGCGGCTTTTCCAGACGTGACCTGCTCAGGGGCGGACTCGGCGCCGGTGCGCTCGCCGGCCTGGCCCCGGTGCTTTCGGCTTGCGGTGGGGGGACCAGCAGCTCATCCGGCGGCGGTGGTGGGGGCGGCGGCACCGCGACCCCCGGGCTGCCGCGACCGAACAACCCGGTGACCTGGCCGATCTACTCGGACAACAAGCCGATCGCGAGCGGCATGCAGCCCGAACAGAACGCGACCCTGAAGCTCTACAACTGGGTCGCGTACATCAACCCGCAGTCGATCAAGAACTTCGAGAAGAAGTACAACTGCAAGGTCCAGGTCACGACGTTCAACACCATGGAAGAAGCCATGGCGAAGCTGCAGACCGGGCAGCTCGAGTTCGACGTGTTCATCCCGACCGTCGACCAGCTCGGTCCGCTGGTCGAGACGAAGCTGATCCGGCCGCTGAACCACAGCTACATCCCGAACATCTCCAACGCGTGGAAGGAGTTCACGAACCCCTTCTACGACGGGAAGTGGCAATACACCGTCCCGTACACGATCTACACGACCGGCATCTCGTGGCGCAACGACCACGTCCCGGGGAGCCCGGCGAGCCTCACGAACCCGTGGTCGTTCCTCTGGCAGCCGAAGTACAAGGGCAAGATCGCGATCCTCGACGACTACCGCGAGGGGCTCTCGCTCGGCTTGATGTACAACGGGCAGACCGATCTCAACACCACGGACGTCAACCTGCTGACCGCGTCCGAGAAGACCCTGCTCGATCTCGCCAAGCTGGTCAACGTCCACATCGACAACAACGACTACACGAACATCCCGAGTGGTCAGATGTGGATCCACCACTCGTGGTCGGGCGACATCGCGGCAGCCGCGCAATACATGCCGAAGGGCGTGTCGGTGGACGTCGTGAGCTACTGGTTCCCCGCGGACGGCAAGGGTCCGGTGGCGAACGACACGATGGCGGTACTGGCCGGTGGCAAGAACCCGGTGCTCGCCCACCTGTTCTTGAACTACTTCCTGAACACCGACAACGCGCTCGAGAACATCAGCTACAACGGCTACATGCAGCCGTTGTACGGCGTGACCCCCCAGCGGTTGATCAAGGAGAAGATCCTGCCGAAGAACCTCACTTCGACGGTGGTTCTCGAGTCGTACTTCAGCCGCGGCCTGCACGAGCTCGAGCTACCCGCAAGTGCGAACGGGGTGTGGCAGCAGGACTGGCTCAACGTCACCCGCGGCGTGTAGTGGCCGGACCCGCGCCGAGGCCCAGCCGGTGAGCACACTCGCGCCACCGCGCCTGCGCCGCCGCTCTGACGCGCCGAAGGCGCCCCGGCGCGTGCTGTGGGCGGGCCTGTCCGCGCCCGCGATGATCTGGCTGATCCTGCTCTTCCTCGTGCCGTTCTACGTCGCACTTGCGGTTGCCGGGGGGACGATCAACGAGATCATCGGCACACCGGTGCCGGCGTGGGACCCGTTGCACTGGAGCGGCGCGGCCTACCGAGCCGTCTTCCACGAGTTCTCCGGGACCGGCGCGTTCCTCGGCCCGGAGGTGCTCCGGACGGCGGTCTACGTCGGCGTCGCTGCACTGCTCTCGTTGCTGATCGGCTATCCCGCGGCGTACTTCGTCAGCCGGTTCGCCGGGAAGCAGAAGGGCCTGCTGCTCGGGTTGCTGCTCGCGCCGTTCTGGGTCAGCTACATGATGCGGATGCTGGCGTGGATCGACCTGCTCCAGACCGACGGATATGTCAACCGCATCCTCGTGGACCTGCACCTGATCGGGCATCCGGTGGTGTGGCTCGGCGGCAAGGCGTCCACCGTGATCCTCGGCCTGGTCTACGGCTACATTCCGTATCTCATCCTGGTGCTGTTCGCCGGCCTGGACCGGATCGACCCGAGCCTGATCGAAGCGGGACGCGACCTCGGGCTGAGCCGCGTTCGGACGTTCGTGCGGGTGACGTTGCCGCTGTCCCGGCAGGCGATCCTCACCGGGCTGCTCGTGACGGTGCTGCCGATGATCGGCGACTACTTCACCAACCAGATGCTCTCCGGTGCCACCAACACGGCGATGATCGGCAACACGATCGAGGAACAGCTGTCGTCGACGCAGCTGCAGACTCAGGGTGCCGCGCTGTCGCTGATGCTGCTCGGGGTCCTCGTGATCCCGATGCTCTACTACGTCATCGCGACCAACCGCGCGTCGAAGGCGAACGCATGATCGGCGTACGGCGATGAGCGACATCACGGCTCCGGCGCCGAGCGCCGCCGCGCCGCCCGCGACCGCGGCCGTGCCCGCGCCGAAACCGCGCCGGTTCATCGGCAATCCGTGGCGGCGGCCGATCTTCCTCGAGGGCTTCACCTGGCTCTACGTCGCATGGTCGCTGCTGCCGATCGGCCTCGCGGTCCTCTTCTCGTTCAACAACGGCAAGTCGCAGAGCGTGTGGCAGGGCTTCTCGATGCGCTGGTACACGACCGACCCGTTGAACTCCGTCCTGCACAACCCACAGCTGCACGCCGCGGTCGAGCAGACGCTGAAGCTGTCGCTCTACACGACGCTCATCGCGGTGCCGATCGGCGTGGCCTTCGCGATCGGCGTCGACCGGTGGCGCAGCCGACCGGCGTCCGCGGCGAACTTCGTCATGGTCTTCTCCTTCGTCATCCCGGAGCTGATCTTCGGCGTCGCGCTGTTCTTCGTGTTCAACACGCTGTTCACCTCGATCCGGCTGGGAACGCTGGCCGAAACGCTCGGTCTCGTGACCTGGAACCTCAGCTGGCCGGCGATCATCGTGCGCGCGCGGCTGGTGTCGATCGGGCGTCAGTACGAGGAAGCCGCGGCCGACCTCGGTGCCTCGAAGCTGGAAGCGGTACGCCGCGTGCTGCTGCCGATGCTCGCTCCGGCGATCTTCGCCTCCGCCGTACTCGTGTTCTCCGGTGTCATCGACGACTTCGTCCTGGTCGACCTGCTGTCGTCGAACGCGGCGACGCAGCCGATGTCGGTGATCATCTACTCCAACACCCACGGCGGCAACGGCGGGCCGGCCCTCAACGCGCTGGCGACGCTGATGCTGCTCTTCTCGTTCGTGGTAGCGATCCTGGGCTACGTCGGCTACCGCTGGATGACCCGCGGCGAGCGATCGTCCCGCGAGGAGTCGCTAGCCAATTTCGCCGGCATCTGACCCGCCGCGAACCTCGACACTGTCGCGACAGGACTGCGCGAAGGACAGTGCCACAGAGTTCCAGCTCGTCAACGGCGTCCGGCAAGCGGCCAAGGAGGTGAGGGCCGACGTTGCTGGGGTAAAGGCCGGCTTGGTGCTTCGTGCTGATGGTGACAAGCTGGCTCGTTTGCTTGATCTGGCTGCGACTGATTCACACGCAGGTCATAACGCCGCGGCTCATCGCCTCTTGACGCGAGGGGTTTCGTTGAGCGGTGCCATCGCGGACATCTGCCACACCTGATCCCGGCGGTACGTGCCGTGCTGCACTAGCGCCACGCGCGTTTGACGAAGAGCGTTCGGAGCGGGCCTTGGGTTACGGTCACGCGTGCTCTCACGGCCCAGGTCGTGGTCGCCTCGTTGATCGGTCCGAACACTGCGCTGACGGGACCGTCGCACTCGTAGGTCACGCGCAACGAGCCGTCCTGCCCGGGGGCGCCTTCGATCAGGAGCCTCCCGTTGGGCCCGAACGCCTGGACCGAGTCACATACCGCTCGATCCGAGAGGAGCAACTGCGTGGGGGGTGCATTCGGCGGACTCGTGGTCGGGGGCGGCAGCGGCCGGGTCGAGCGGAACTTCACTGCCGTGTGCGCTCCTGGGCTGGCGACGCAGATCAGCTGATTATGCGTCGGCTTCGGGTAACAAAGGCCCACGACAGGGCTGCTTGCTCGGCTTAAGTCCACACCACAGACATAGGTGTTCGGCAGTACTGCGCCTCTGTCGGTGCAGGTGCCGCGCAGCGATCGCCGGATGCTCAATCCTGCGAGGAGCGATCCGTCCGGACGAAAGGGCGTGTATCGCTGCACGACCTGGGTCGGGTCCTCGCCGGGCGCCGTTTCCGGCTTCGGGTGGCCTCCTCCACCTGAACACCCGGACACCAGAAGAACGCCGAGCACAGCCCAACCGAACCAGCCGGCTCGCCTCGTGCTCACCATACGATCATCGCAGCGTGTGGTGTGGCCTCAGGCGTGTTTCGGCAGACTCACGCCCAGGCGCGGGATCCGTCGACAGGCCATCCGCGAGGTTGGTCAGTTCAGTGCCGAACAGGTAGTGCCGTTCCCTGCGCCAGAGCTGCCGTGCTGCCGAGATCCGGCGCGACTGGATGCTTCCGCCGTTCATCTCTCTTCAAGTCCAGGCGCGCTGGTCGATAGCAAAACGCCCCGACGAAACGGAAGAGTAAGTTCCCATCGTTCGCTCTGCTGACTAGATCGTAGGATGCGTTGGTGTCCCAGCGGTTGCAAGAGGCCTTGGAACGCCTTGAGCGTGCGCTTGTCCAGGTTCGTTGTCCCGTCGTCGAAGGACTTCAGCCGGGCCTAACGGAAGCCGACATCCGCGGCCAACTAGGTGCTGTCGACCTCGATCCGCCGGAGGATCTCATCACACTGTTCGGCTGGCACAACGGTTACCACCAGCCGTCTGAACAGGAGTGGTGGGGTGGGTGGATCGGCCCGAGCCTTCAGACACGGTCGCTAGCGCAAGCCCTCGATGATTACCCAACCGTCTACGCGAGCATCGCCGAGTTCGACGAAGATGACCCGCGCTGGCTGCCAGTTATGTGGTGCGGCGACCCGATCATCATGTACTGCGGAGATGACTCTCGCCGGCGCGGGACCATCACCGCCCGAATGTACGAGTACCCCCTCGATGAGAGCCACAAGATCAGTTCGTTGGCGGTGCCGATCGAGTGGTGGGCCGGTTTCCTGGAAACTGGCGACTACCGGTTCACGCCTCTCTCGGACGGCACGGGTACCTGGGACTCCTTGGTCACTGCCGACCGCATGACGGCCGACCAGCTAAGCAGCGGGATGGTGTAGGACGGCAACCCGCGGGCCCGAACGATGGCGTCTTTCGCATGTAGTGCAAACACCCCGCCACCCCCGCCGCTGCTGAGCGATCTTGAGCCTGGGCCTGTATCAAACAGGAGAGGCTTCGTTCTCAAGCGGCTAGGTGATGCTCCTGGGCGTCTAGTCGGACCTGATGGGGCGCAGCTCCAGCACGTGTCGCACCGCCAGCGGGTGCTCCGCGGCGACGGCGACCGCCTGGTCCTGGTCCACACACTCCAGGAGGTCGAACCCAAGGAGTGCGCCACCGGTGTCCAGAAACGCGGCCTTGTCCACCTTGGTCGAGCCGTTACGAACTCGAACCGTGAGTGCCTCGTTGTCGGGAGCGACCGGATCGCCGGCGAGCCGAATACCTCTCTCAGTCAATCGCGTAACCCATGCCTCTACGTCGCTACCGGCTGGGCCGTTCGAGGCTCCGACAGGGACACGGTCTCGGTAGATCAACATCAAGAACTGCATATGGCACCTCCATCATCCGGAGTCCTACCCGATGGGAACGACCAGTAGGCAACTCGCTCCGAGGTTCAGCGCTGGCCGACCGCGATCGGGCAACCCCGGTGTGGCCTCAAGCGTCTCCGTATGGGTGAGATCGCGCGGTGCGCCCGCGATTGGATCCGCCAACCGCGATCAGCGAGGGAGGCTGAACGACGTTGAGATGCCGGTTGCAGCGCTGGCTCTTGGCTGTGGTGACGGTTGGCTTGGCGTGTGTTGGTTGCGCGTCGTCATCGGTCGTGAACCAGCCCCCGCATAGCCGAAGCGCGGGCAGCGAAGCGGATAGCTCGCGGCATTGCAGGGTCACACTTAGCAAACGAGGGGTGCACAGATACGCGAATGTGCGAGTCGGCGCCTCGACCCAGCCCTTCGCGCGCGTCTCGGTGACGATGACCTTCGCGCGAGATAGTGTCACGCGCTTCGCTTTGGCGAACTCTGCAGGTCATGCAACCATCCCGTTCACCGTGGGCCGGGCGGGCAGTTCGAGTGCTGAGGTGCCGGTGCGGGTTGACAGTAGTCACAACGGTCGTACGACCCGTTGCAGTACGGATCTGGTCGATGTGCCCGTGCGAGCCA
This sequence comes from Mycobacteriales bacterium, assembly GCA_035504215.1. Taxonomy (NCBI): domain Bacteria; kingdom Bacillati; phylum Actinomycetota; class Actinomycetes; order Mycobacteriales; species Mycobacteriales bacterium. The sequence goes on along the minus strand of DATJSI010000092.1, from coordinate 21,196 downwards.
GGCTGGCCCACGTCGAGTGGAACAGGGTCAGTTATCCGGATCGGTGTGGTCGATACGGTCACATCACAGTTCTGCGGCACATCCTGTACGACTTCGGCGACGACGGGTTTCCGGATGCAGTCGTTGAGGTCCGTTGCAACTTCGGCGCCGGTACGCCTCCTTCGGCGCTCTACGTGTACGACGGTCGATCCTCGGCGCGGCATCCCGAACTGCTGGCGACACTGCTCGCTGCGACCGCGAGACCGGCATCGCACTACTTCCAGACCAACACGTTCTCGGTGTACGACGACGTGGTTCGAACCAAGGCCGGCGGCTTCACCTCCCGGCATGTCCCTTCGTGCTGTCCCGACCGGTCGCTGCACCTCGAATGGGTGTGGCGGAACGGCCGATTCACCAGGCTCTAACCTTTTCGGGGAGTTGGCGGCGTCCGCTTGGATGCTGTGGTCGACGGTGTTCGGGTAACAATGTGCTCGTGTGCTCCGGAGTCGCGCGGCTCGTCAGCTCGGCCACGCTGGCTACCTCGATGGCGTTCGGGGCTGGACCGCTCGCCAGCGGTGTTGGCTTGCCCGGCACCGTCGTGAGCTCCACGACAGCGTTTGCACCGACCGCACCGATCGGAGCACTCGGCGACGTGATCATGGTCAGCCGCGACCGCACCGAGCTGCTAGGGATCAGCACACCGAATACACCACCGAAGGTCGTTGCAAAGGCAAGCCCCTAAAGGGTCGGCTCCACACCTTCGTTCGAACCGAGCTTGTTCGGTCTGATCGGCTATCAACACAACCTTCGGTGATGTTCCAGCGTCAAAACCGTGTGAGTGGCGCGAGATGGGCGGGATTGCTCGTCATGCTCGTCGCTGTAACGGGATGCACCGTGTCGAGGCAGTTCGCCACGCCAGGTCCGATCGGCTCGCGTGTGTCTTCGACGGTCGCAGGGACGCACAGCTCGCCAAGCCGAGTGCTCGTCGTTGCGAACTGTCTGCATCCGACGAAGAGTGCGCGCTTCAAGCCCGTCAATATGACAGTGGACTGCGGGGGTGACGCGATCTACGTACTGAAAGGGCTCCACTACCAAGGATGGTCCACCCACACCGCCCGAGCTCACGCCGTCCAGCGATTCAACAGTTGCACCCCCGCCTGCGATGCTGGCAACCTGATCAACCGTCGCGTTACGGTGCGTTTCTATAAGCCCGAAGGGCATCGCGGTCGAACGTACTTCGCCTGCTTGGTGCTGACCGGTGGCACCGGCGAGGCCTCTACCTTGTTAGGTCAGCAGCACGCTGACGCTTGCCGTGCTCGAGGACACATATCTGGATAGAACCGCGGCGACCGGAAGCGGTGTTCTGATGCGGACACACGCACAGTTATGGGTCACAGTCAGGTCGCCACCTCACCGACGAATCAAGCCGGAGGAGCCGACCGACCATAGCCGGCTCTCTGAGTCGATTCGGCAGCACCCGACGGTCAGGGTAGGTACTTGCCGACCAGGTGCACCAGGTGTCGATGGGTGCTTGAGTCAGCGGCCGCTATGAGGCCGCGTCCGGTAATAGGTCGGATCACCCATCAGGTCGCTCACAACACAGCCCGCATCGCGGCACAGTGCAATGCCTGCGGTGAAGTGGACACTCCCGGCCAGGTCACCATCGGTGATGTACGCGGTACGCTGGCCCGCGGCGACCCATGCCAGCGCGAGGGTGGTCGACAGTACGCGGGGTCCGTAGCGGCTTCGCAGTTCGCTGTCGGCAACAAGTTGGGGTCCGATGAAGTCGCCGAGACCATCGCAGTTGACGTCGACCAGACTCGACGATGCCGTCGGCTCGAGTCGCGTATCGAGACCTCCCTGGCGAAGCCATGCAGCCTCACCGTCGGTCCAGAAGTACTCCTCGGCGATCGGGTCTGCCGACACGGCGACTTGGACCCCAGCCGACGTCGCGAGCGCGACGTTGGTCGCCGCGAGGGGAGTGCCTGCTGCATAGTTCAACGTCCCGCAGAGCGGATCGACCAGCCATCGGCGGGCGTCTTCTGCGCCGAGCCTCTCACCGCGTTCCTCACCCACGAACGTGTCGGAAGGTCGCGCGGCGAGGATGACAGCGCGGATCGCCTCCTCGCTCTCGAGGTCGGCTTGCGTCGCGAAGTCGGTCGACGACTTGTCGTAGCGAACCAGGGGTTGATGGAACAGCCGACGCACGACTGCCGCACCAGCTGAGGCGGCCGCGAGTGCCACCTCAGCATCGGAGCCCGACTCGACGTCCGTGCCAGTCACCCCGTCATGTTGTCAGCCAAAGCGCAGCGCCCGTCCACCAAATCTCGGCCGATTCCGAGCCACTAGTTGCGAGGAGGAAACAGCGAGGCTCGGAGTCCACCGGTGACCACGTGCTGAGTGGAACTTCCGCCGGAGGAGTCAGGCGGGCTCGCCGGGATCTGCAGCGTCCCAATCGTCGGCCGCCTTCGCCGTGAACGCCGGGTCCTCCGGTAGTACTCGCAGCGCGTGAGGTGGCAGGTGGACGCTGACCGGCGTGCCCTGCGCGAGGTCGACGGCAGCCTTCTCGCCGGTGAGCTGCGCCTGCAGCGACGGGCCGGCCGCGAGCCGGACGTAGACCTGCGTCGAGGACCCGAGGAACACGCTGCGCTCGATCATCGCCGGCGCGCGGTTGTCGCCAGGAGTTCCGTGCGGCTCGAGGTCGACCTTCTCGGGTCGGATGCAGAGCATCGCCGAACCCCGGCTCGGGGTCGTGCCGTTCGGCTCGACGGACAACACGGACTCGCCGAGCTTCACCATGCACCGCGAGCCGACCTCGACCACCTCGACGTTCATGAGGTTGGAGACCCCGAGGAAGTCTGCGACGTACGTCGATGCAGGCGCCTCGTAGACCTCGCGCGGCGAACCGACCTGGGCCAGCTTGCCGGCCGACATGACCGCGAGCCGGTCGGACATCGTCAGCGCTTCTTCCTGGTCGTGCGTGACATAGAGGAACGTGATGCCGACCCGCTCCTGCAGCGCCTTGAGCTCGACCTTGAGCGCGCGTCGCAGCTTCGCATCGAGCGCGCCGAGCGGCTCGTCGAGGAGCAGGACCGCGGGGTTGAGGACGAGGGCCCGGGCGAGCGCAACCCGCTGCTGCTGACCGCCGGAGATCTCGGCCGGACGCCGCTTGGCGTAGGGCCGCATCTCGACCAGGTCGAGCGCCTCGTTGACCTTTCGGGCCATTTCCTGCTTGCTCACCTTGCGGTAGCGAAGCCCGAAGGCGACGTTGTCGTAGACGCTGAGAAACGGGAACAGCGCGTAGTTCTGGAAAACCGTGTTGACGTTGCGCTTGTCCGGAGGCACGCGGGAGACGTCACTGCCGTCGAGCAGGATCTGGCCGCTGGTGGGCTGTTCGAAGCCGGCGATCATGCGCAGCGTCGTGGTCTTGCCGCAACCGGACGGACCCAACAAGGAGAAGAACTCACCGCTCGCGATCGCGAGGTCGATCTCGTCGACCGCGACTTCGGTGAACCGCTTCGTCAGACCGATCAGGTCGACCTGGCCACCAGCCACCCGCGCTGCCTCCTTGCTCCGCGGTCAGGCGGGTCGAGGAGCACGCGTGCTCTGCCCCACCCGCTCGCGCCGACCACGCGGCTTCGGGGACCAGGCGAAGCCGAGCTGACCGGCCGCGAACTCCATGCTGAGTCGGAACGTCCGTTCGTGGTTGACGACGGGATCACACAGTGCAATCTGGATGGCGAATCCGTCAAGGAGCGCCGACATCACGACCGCGAAGTTGTCCGCGTCGATCGCCGAGAACTCGCCCGACTGCTGGCCTTCGTGGACCAGGTCGACGATCGTCTGCCGCCAGTGCTCGTCGAACTCGCGGCGGACCGCAGCCACCTCGGGGTGCCGCGCGGCCTGCGCCCACAGGTCGAGCCACAGCGTCCACGACACCGGATCGCCCTCTTCTTCGGGCATGCAGGTCATGGCGACCAGCTCTTCGAGCCGACCGGCCGCCGAGGGAATGGTGGCGATCCGCGCGGTGCCCTCGGCGTACCAGCGGTCCTCGGACAGGCGGATCGCCTCGGTCAGCAGCTGGTCGCGGGTCTTGAAGTAATAGATGACGAGCGCCGGGCTCGTGCCGGCCCGCGCGGCGACGTCCGCGATGCGGGTCTCGGGGAAGCCGCGCTCGGCGATCACCGCCAGGGCGGCATCGAGCAGTTGCTCGCGTCGGCCATCCGGCGCACCGCTGCTGCTCGACTCGTTGCTCTCAGGGGCCAACGCGCTCATTGGTGCAACCTTAGAGTGAAAACGCGCGGGCTGATCGACGTCGTCATGCGATCTCCTGCCCGCGAGTTCTTGTCCTGGACCTTATCAGTTCCTAGACTGAACATTCAGTCAAACCCGATTCGGGCGCTCGATGACAGCGGAGACGGACATGGTGAGCAGCAACTACGACGCGATCGTCGTCGGTGGCGGGCACAACGGACTGGTCGCAGCGGCGTACCTCGCCCGAAGCGGTGCGAAGACGGTGGTGCTCGAGTCCCGCCACAAGACCGGCGGCGCGTCGACCACCGAAAGCCCGTGGCCGGACGCGCCGGAGTTCAAGGTCACCCGGCTGTCCTACGTGATGAGCCTGCTGCCGCCGACGATCATGCGCGAGCTCTCGCTCGAGCGGCACGGTTACAAGGTCTACCCGATGGGTCCGTACTACCAGGCCTTCCCGGACGGCGGTTCGATCAAGATCCTCGCCGACGACGCCAAGCGCAACTACGAGGAAATCTCGAAGTGGTCCAAGAAGGACGCCGACGCGATGATCGAGTGGGACGCCTGGATGGGCGGGCTCGCCGACGTCCTCGGCCCGCTGCTGCTCACCGTTCCGCCGAAGCTCGGCTCGAAGAAACCGGCCGACCTCGTCGACACCCTCCGGCTGGCCTGGCGCCACCGCGGTGTCAACGTCCGCACGATCGGTGACATCACCCGGCTGATGTCGATGAGCATCGCGGATCTTCTCGACGACTGGTTCGAGTCGCCGCAGGTCAAGGGTGCGATGGCCGTGAACGGCGTCATCGGCACCTGGGCCGGCCCGTGCGAGCCCGGTACGGCGTACGTCATGGCGCACCACTCGATCGGTGACATCGGCGACGGCCACCTCGGCAACTGGGGCTTCCCCGAAGGCGGCATGGGCGCCGTCGCGGACTCGATCGAGCGGTCGGCGCGCAGCTTCGGCGCCGAGATCAAGCTCAACTCGCCGGTCGCGAGCCTGCTGGTCGAAGGCGGCCGGGTGCAGGGCGCCGTACTCGCCAACGGCGACGAGCTGCGTGCGCCGGTCGTGGTGACCAGCCTCCACCCGCGGACCGCGTTCCTCGACCATGTCGGGCCCGGCAACCTGCCGACCGACTTCGTGCGCGACATCGAGACCTGGAAGACCCGCAGCGGGGTCGTGAAGATCAACCTCGCGCTCGCCGAGCTGCCGGACTTCATCGCGGACCCGGGCACCAACCTGCAGGAGCACCACACCGGCTCGGTCGAGATGGCACCGACGATCGAGTACATGGAAGAGGCCTTCCAGGACGCCCGTAACGGCAAGGCGGCGGTGCGTCCGTTCAGCGACGGCGTCATCCCGTCGACGTTCGACCGCACGCTGTGCCCGGAGGGCACGCACATCATGTCGCTGTTCACCCAGTGGGTGCCGGAGACCTGGAGCGAGGAACCGCACCAGGAAGAGCTCGAGGCGTACGCCGACCGGATGATCGACTGCTACAACGAGCTCGCGCCGAACTTCAAGAGCTCGATCCTGCATCGCGACGTGGTCGGGCCCTATGAGATGGAGCACGAGTACGGCCTGGTGGGCGGCAATATCTTCCACGGCGAGCTCTCGATCGAGCAGCTGTTCCACATGCGGCCTGCACCGGGATACGCCGACTACCGCACTCCGATCAAGGGCCTGTACTACGCCAGCTCGGCGACCCACGCCGGCGGCGGCGTGTGCGGCATCCCGGGTTGGCAGGCGGCGAAGGCGGCGATCAAGGACAGCAAGTCCGCGGCCAACCGGCAGCGGGTCGCCGGCTTGCTGCCGTCCAAGCGGGGATGAGCGCGCGGCCGGGTGACCGGGAGGCGCTGCGCTGCCTGCTGGAGCCGCGCAGCATCGCGGTCGTGGGTGCGAGTCCGCGCCCGGGCAGCTTCGGCGAGCGCATGGTCACCGAGGTCTTGCGCAGTCCGGCGGACATCAGCGTCCACCTGGTCAACCCGCGGTACGCCGAGATCGCCGGGCGCCCGTGCTTCCCGTCGCTGGCGGAGATCGGTGACGCGATCGACCTCGTACTGCTCGGCGTCGGCGACGGCGCGCTCGAGGGTGAGCTGTCGATCGCCGCGAAGCGCGGCGACCGCGCGGCAGTGATCTTCGGCAACGCCTACGAGCCGCCGATCGACGGGCTGCCGTCCCTCCGCACCCGGCTTGCCGCGATTGCCCGCGACGCGTCGATGCAGCTGTGCGGCGGCGGGTGCATGGGCTTCGTGAACGTCACGTCCGGCGTTCGCGCGATGGGCTACCTCGAGCCCGACCCGATCCCGCCCGGACCAGTCGCGATGGTGACCCACTCGGGCTCGGTGTTCTCGGCAGTGCTGCGGGCTCGTCGCGGCCTCGGCTTCACCCTTGCGGTGTCCTCCGGTCAGGAGCTCGTGACGACCACCGCGGCGTACCTGGAGTACATGCTCGCGCTCGAGCGGACCCAGGTCGTCGCGCTGGTGCTCGAGACCATGCGTGAAACCCTCGCGCTGCGGGCGGCGCTCGATCGTGCGGCCGAGCAGGAGGTGCCGGTGGTCGTGTTGCCGGTGGGCACCAGTGAGCGCGGCCGCTCGATGGTTGCGGCGCATTCCGGAGCGGTCGCGGGCGGGACCGCTGCCTGGGAGGCGCTCGCCGATGCCCACGGGCTGCACCTGGTCGCCGACCTCGGCGAGCTGCTGGACACGGTCGAGCTGTTCGCGGCCGGTCGTCGCGCGCGGCCGCGGCGCGGGCCGGCCAGCGGCATCGCCGCGGTGCTCGACTCCGGTGCCGAGCGCGCGCTGATCGTCGATGTCGCTGCGGCGGCGCGGGTGCCGTTTGCGGAGGTGTCGGAGCCGACGCTCGCGCAGGTCGCCGAACGGCTCGACCCTGGGTTGATCGCCACGAACCCGCTCGACGTGTGGGGCAACGGCGCCGACACCGAGGACCTGTTCGGCGACGTGCTGCTCGACCTTGCGGGCGACGACGATGTCCGCGCGGTCGCGCTCGCGGTCGACCTCATCGAGGAGCTCGATGGCGACGAGTCCTACCGCGACGCGGTACGACGGGCCGCCGCGGGCACCGAGCTGCCGGTCGTCGTACTGAGTCACATGCCGTCGGCGCTCGACCTGCGCGCCGCCGCGCAGCTGCGGGCGGCCGGCATCCCCGTGCTCGAGGGGACGCGCAGCGGCCTACGCGCGCTCGGCCACCTGCTCGACCACGGCGATCGGCGATGGTCCGCACCTCCGCCGACGATCGATGAGGCGCGCCGCGCCCGGTGGCGGGAGCGGCTGTCCACCGGACTGCGGTCGACCGCGGAGCGGTTCGCGCTGCTCGCCGACTACGGGATCGACGTTGCGACGACGCACGCGGTCGACCATGAAGGCGCGGTGCTCGCGGCTGGGAGTGCGATCGGGTATCCCGTCGTGCTGAAGACCGACGAGGACATCGCGCACAAGACCGACGTCGGGGGAGTGGTCGTCGGGATCGGGAACGACGACGAGCTGATGGCGGCGTACCGCGACCTGCGCGAGCGGCTCGGTCCGCGCGCCGTCGTGAGCCGTCAGGTCCCACCGGGCGTCGAGATCCTGCTCGGTGCGGTGCGTGACCCGAACCTCGGACCGATCCTGTTGCTCGGTGCGGGTGGGTTGCTCGTCGAGCAGGTTGCCGATCGCGCCGCGACCCTGCCGCCACTGGACGCCGGCCACGCGCGCGAACTGATAGCCCGGACCCTGGTCGAGCGGCTGCTGGTGGCGCCGCGGCACGGGCCGCCGGCGGACGTCGACGCGGTTGCGCGCGCCGCGGCTGCCCTGTCGCAACTCGTCATCGAGCTGGGTGAGGACCTCGACGCGATCGAGGTCAACCCGTTGGTGTGCAGCGATTCGGGCGCCGTCGCAGTTGACGTCCACCTCGAGCTGACAGCGCCCAAGGGCTTGGCGGCAGACCCGCGTTAGAGCGACCGAGAGCCGGAGGGCTGACCCGGGCTGAACCAAGCCTCAGTCGTGGTAACGGGCTTGCAAGATCACGACGTCGTCTCCATCGACAGGCCGTCAGGTGAAGCGGTAGGCGTCGTTCTTGTCGGCCTTGCTGGTGCCGCCCTTCGTGACGACACGTACGTCGACCTGGCCCACCGAATGCGCGGGTGCGGTGACGACGATGGAGCCGGCCGACAGAACCTTCACGTGGCCGACGGCAGCGCCGCCGAACTTCACCTTGGTGGCGCCGGACAGATGGTGGCCGGTGATGGTCACCTTGTTTCCGCCGTGATGGGTGCCTTTCGCCGGGCTGACGTTCGTGACCACCGGCCGGTCGACGTAGGTGTAGTGGTCAGCGGCCGTGACTGAGCTCTTGACCCCACCACCGGTCAGCACGCGCACGTTGACAACGCCGGCGGCGTGAGCGGGCGCCTTGACCGTCAGCTCCGTGGAGCTGACCACGTGGAGCCCGGTGCCGGACTTGTTGCCGAACTTCACCGCGGTGACATGCGCCAGTTGCAGGCCGCTGATTGTGACCTTCGTGCCGCCCGACGGATGACCGTGCGCGGGCGTGATGCGGGTGATGGTGGGCGGCGGCGGGCTCGCCCCGCCGAGCGACTCGATCACGCCGTGTGGATTGCTGTCGTTGAGGTAGCTGCCCACCGCAACGCAGTGCGTCGAGTTGTTGCAGCTCACGCCGTTCAGTAGGGCCTGGTCGTCGGTCGAAGGGTCGTTCGCCGGCTCTGGGGCCCTGACGTCGGTCTCCTTCGTGATGTTGCCGTCGCTGTCGTACTTGCGCGTGTCGATGACACCCGCCTCGTAGCCCTTCGTGTCGAGATAGTGGCCGACGGCGATGCAGACCCCACCGACCGTGCACGACGCAGCGGTCAGCGCTTCGTTGTGCTGCACCGTGTTGGCGTCTCCCGGGCTGCGGGTGTTCGAAGCGACCACCCCGGCGCTCTTGCCGGCAGGTGCGCCGTACGTGTGGCTGACGATGTAGCCGTCCCAGCCGTATCCGTACGTCGGGTCCCCGGGGCTGTCGTAGGCATCTCCCACCGACTCGCACGTCCCGTCGGACGCGCACGACGTCGCGAGCAGCTCCGCCGACGTATCCTCGATCGGTAGGAGCCCGGCGGTGACCTGGGCGTGGTCGACGGCGTCGATCGTCTGGATCATCGGCATCGCGCCGTGGTTCTTCTCGGGGTAGTAGCCGCTGGCCATGCAAATGAACGTGTCGCCGATACACGAGATCGACCGCAGGGCGGCTGAGCCGCCGTCGGTGTCTGCCGGGACGGCCGCCGAACCGTAGAACCAGGCGTAGTTCTTTGCGTCGTCGACCAGTGCGTACTGGTAGTGGTTCGACGAGTCGTCCAGTGCGTAGCCGACGGCGCGGCATTCCCCCGGCTTCGAGCACGAGACGCTCGCGAGCGAGGCGCCCTCGGGCGCGTCCTTGTAGTACTCAGGGGCCTTGCGCGCCGACCAAACGCTCTTCTTGCCGGAGGGGACGAGGTCCGCGATCAACCCGTCGGTGTCCAACAGACCGGTGTGCGGGTTGTTCACGATCGCTTGCCCTACGGCGGCGCACGACCCCGCGGCCGGACACGACACGGACGACAGCGAGCCCTGGTACGACGACAGGAGCGCGCCGTCGCTGCCGGTCGCCAGCGTTCCGCTCCAGGAGCTGCCCTTCTGGGTTTCGATCACGCCTTGGCTGCCCGACGTCCCTACCGCAACGCAGGCTCCTGCGGCCGGACAGGACACCGATACGAGGTCGGTCGAAGATGCCCCGGTGCGGGCGCCGGACGGCACGGCACGCCACTTGCCGTCGGACTCCACGTCGATCGCGCCGATGCCCGAGTCGGTCCCGACTGCCACACAGTTCCCGGGCGAGGAACAAGAGACCGCGTTGAGCTGTAGGCCGCTGCCGGTGCCGTTCAGCGATGGTGCCGTTTTCGGCGTGAACCCGCTACCGGTCGCGACTGCCGCCGGCATCCCGCTCATCAACGCGATGCCCAGCGCAAATACCGTGACTAACCGACCCCGTTTCACTGCCCCGCCCCCCGATCCGATCCAGCCGCATGATGGCACAGCGCTGCGACCCGCCGTTGCCGTTCGCGAACACCGCTGCACCGCAGCGCGCGGCTGCGGCGCGCTGCGCAGGAGCGCTAGAAGATGATCTAGAAGATGACGTAGAGCTTGCGGAGCGTCTCGTGGATCTGCCAGGTGCCCTTCCAGCCGCGCGGGAAGACGACCGCGTCGCCGGCGCCGACGTCGAGTGACTTCTCGCCCTCGCGGGTCACCGTCATCGAGCCGGAGATGATGTAGATCTCCTCGTGGGTCTCGAGCTCCCAGTACGACGGCCCGGGAGTGCACTCCCAGATGCCGACCTCCTGCGTGCCGTCGTTCCAGAGGGTGAGCCCGGACGTGGTCATCGGGGTGTTCTCCGGATCGCTGGCCTCGTCCAGGGGGCCCCATTCCTCGAGCTCGGCGCCGTCGGCGATGGCGTGCAGGTGCGGGGTGCCGGTGTCGGCATGACTCATGTCGAAGCGGTCCTTTCCGGGAACGGCAGGGCGATCGGGTCGGCGGGCAGCTTGCTGCGGCCCTCGGGGTCGAAACGGTCGAGGCCGAGATCGGTGCAGTCGGTGACGGTCGTCGTACCGGATAGAGCGAGGTCCGCTGCGGCACGGGCCACACCGGGTCCCCACATCATGCCGTGCCCGCCCGGCGCCGCGACGGTGACACCGTCGAGCGGGCCGTCGGCGGTGATACCCGGGCCGAGGATCGGCAGATGATCGGGGGTGAAGTCGATGGTCGCGGCCCAGGTACGCCGCAGCCCGAGCTTCTCCGTGACCGGCACGAGCTCGGCCAGCCGACCGCGCATCCGCTCGAGGTAGGGCAGGTCGATCTCGGTCGCCTTGCCCTCGGGTTCGTCCGGGTTGCTCATGCCGAACAGCAGCCCGCGCTCCTCCGGCCGCCAGTAGAGCCCGGCAACCAGGTCGAAGACCATCGGCACGCGGTCGGGCTCGAAGTCCGGGTGCGGCTCGGTCACCGCGACCTGGTGGCGGACGCCTCCGACCGGGATGCGGATGCCGGCCAGCGCGCCGACGGCACGCAGCTTCGGGCCGCCGGTGAGGACGACGCGCTCGGTGGCGATCGGTCCGGCGGTCGTCTCGACGGCGGTGACCCGGCCGGCACACGTCGTCAGCCCGGTGAACGCCGTGTGCTCGCGCACCTCGACGCCGGCGTGGGCGAGAGCGACCGCGTAGGCCAGCACGTTGCGGGGCGGGGTGATGTAGCCGTCGCCGGCGAAGTAGGTGCCGCCCCGTGTCTTGCCCGGTGCCATCGTCGGGTTGATCCGGTCGGCCTCGTCCGGGTCCAGCCACTGCACGTCGAGCCCGGCCTCGCGCTGCATCGCCATGCGTGCCTCGGCCGCCGCGAGGTCGGCGTCGGTGAAGCACGGCAGGAAGTAGCCCTGGCGGGTGAAGCCCGAGTCGACGCCGAGCTGTTCCGCCTGCGACAGGTAGAACTCGCGCGACCACTCCGCGAGATCCACCGCCCAGCGAGTGCCGCCCTGGCTGCGGACGATGCCCGCCGCGCGGCTGCTCGCGCCCTGGCCGAGCTGGTCCTTCTCGACCACGACGACCTTGTCCAACCCGCTACGGCGGAGAAAATAGGCGCACCAGCCGCCGATCGTGCCGCCGCCCACGACCACCGCGTCGGCGGTGGAGAGTGGAGCGTCCGACGCCGTTGGCACGGGCCGAACGCTCGCATAGACTGAACAGTCAGTCAAGACCCGGAAGGGGCGCTGTCGATGTACGCGTTGTCCACCGCAGACCTCGAGCTTCAGGACCGCGCCCGGACCTTCGCCGACGAGCTCATCCCGCACGAAGTCGAAGCGGAGATGAACGACGGCGTGCTCCCCGAGCCGGTCCTCAAGGCCCAGCGCGAGCGGGCGAAAGAGCTCGGCCTGTGTGCCACCAACATCCCGGTCGAGCTCGGCGGTCAGGGCCTGACGAGCATCCAGCAGGTGCTCGTACAGGAGCAGATGGGGCGAGTCACGAACGCCCTCGGCTGGGTCGCGTCGACACCGCCGTCGTGGTTCGTCGACGTCGCTACCGAGCGCCAGCGCGACATCTGGCTACGACCGACGGTGTCCGGCGACCGCGAGGAGTGCTACGCGATCACCGAAGCCGGGGCGGGCTCGGACGTGGACGACATCGTCGCGACCGCGCGCAAGGACGGCGACGACTACGTGCTCGATGGCGAGAAGTGGCACGTGACGTCGTACAACACGGCGGACTACGCGTTCTTCCAGGCCAAGCTGGTGGGCGGCCCCAACGAGGGCGCCCATGCGATGTTCCTCGTCGACCTGCCCTCGGCGGGTGTGACCGTGGTGCGGACGCCGGCCTACTCGCACACCATCAGCCATCACCACCCGATCGTGTGCTTCGAGGGCGTCCGGGTGCCGGCCGCCAACCTGGTCGGCGCCGAGGGCGACGGCATGCGGTTCGCGTACGAGTGGTTCCGCTTCGAGCGCATGATGGTCGCTGCCCGGTGTGTCGGTGCGGCGCAGCGACTGGTCGAGGAGATGACCGAGTTCGCGAAGGAGCGGGTGGTCGGGGGAGTTCCGATCGCGACCTACGGCGCGATCCAGGCGATGCTCGCCGACAGCATCACCGAGCTGTTCGCGGCGCGGATGATCACCTACGAGGCGGCCCGCGGCGCCGACGAAGGCCGTGACCTGAAGGTCCAGCATGCTCAATGCTCGATGGCGAAGCTTTACGCCTCGGAAGCTGCGCATCGGATTGCCGACCGCGCCGTGCAGGTGTACGGCGGCCGCGGGTACATGCGCGAGAACGTCGCGGAGCGCTTCTACCGCGAACTGCGGGTCGAGCGGATCTGGGAAGGCACCAGCGAGATCCAGCGCGCGATCATCGCGGGCCGCATGGTCAAGGGCGGCGTCGCCGGCATCGTCTAGCCCTACCCTCGCCGTCAGCCGACTAGGGTCGCGGCGATGACGGGTGCCGGCGGCGACGAGCGTTGGTCGCGGCTGCCGACGGCCGGTCCGAAGCATCCGGCGGTCGCGCAGTACTTCGCGATCCAGAACAACAGCAAGCCGAACCCGCAACGGCTGATCGTGCTCAGCGGGTTGTGGGAGCTCGAGTCCGGTCTCGACGCGGGCCTCGAGCTGATCGCCCTGCTGGTTTCACCGGAACGCTTTCGCGGGAACCGTGCGATCGACGTGTTCACCCGGGCGGAGCGCACCGGCGCGCCTGCGTACGCCGTCGCCGACCGGCTGGCCACACGGATCAGCGATCGAGACTCATGGGACGGCCTCGCGGCGATCGCGGTGTCCCGGCAATGGCAGCTCACGGACGTCGTACTCGGCGACCCTGCGCTGGTCCTGGTGCTGGACGGGCTGGAGGTGCTCGGCAACGTCGGCACCGCGGTGCGCTCGGCACAGGCGGCGGGAGCGGCGGCGGTGCTGCTCACCAACCGGCGCGTGCGGCTGAGTCACCCGCGCCTGATCCACGCGAGCATGGCCGCGTCACTCACGATGCCGATGCTCGACTGCTCCATCGACGAGGCCGCCGCCTGGCTGCACGAGTACGACGTACAAGTCCTTGGTACGGACACCCGCGCGCAGACGACTTATAAGGCAATGGCCTATCGCTCCCGCGTGGCGTTGGTCCTGGGCAGCGAGCGCTACGGCATCCATCGCGACTGGGCGCCACACGTCGAGGGCTCGGTCTCGATCCCGATGAGCAACGGCGTCGACTCGCTGAATGTCGCGAATGCCGCAACGATCCTGCTTTTCGAGATCGCCAGTCGCCACCGCCCGGCCGAGTTCGGCGGCTGACGCAGCACAGGCGGTTACGCTCCTGCGGAGGGCAAGATCAGGGGTGGGGTAGCCATGCGCGTTCGTCATGCGTTCGGAGCCGTTGCACTGTGCGGGCTGTTCTTCCTGAGCGCGTGCAGCTCATCGAGCAGCCCGAGTGCCGGCGCGCCGCCGTCCACGCCCGCGGCGGCCGCGTCGAGCCCGTCAACCGCTGTGTCGAGTCCGGCCACCGCCGCCAGCTCGCCATCGGTGCCGCCGGTGACGGGCACCGGATCGCTGTGCCACGAAGGCACCGCCTACAAGGCGCAGATCCTCGCCATCGAGCACGAGCTCGCCACCGGAGGCGGGACGTCGTTCGCGACGTACAAGGCCAACCTGGTCCGGGTGTTCACTGCGGTTTCGCACGACATCGGCGTGCTCTCGCCGCAAGTGCCGAGCTCTCTGCAGGGCGACCTGCGGACCGTCCAGGCGGCGTACTCGCGGATGGTTTCGATCATGTCGAAGGCGACCAGCCTGCAGTCGATGGCGAAGTCTCTCCAAGGTCTGGGCACGAACGTCAAGCTGCGCAACGCTGGCGCCGCACTGACTGCTTGGGTCGACATGGAGTGCCCCGGGTCCTGAGTAGTAAGGGCTTCATCGCGACGCGCTCTGCTCAGCCGGCTGAACCGGAAAGTCTGCGGGCGGCGTCCGGACCGGGAGCCGTCGGCAGGCTGGTCGCCAACGTCGACGGGTACGCCGGATCGTGGAACAGCTTGGCAGTGAGCACGTGCCGGTCGCGAAACGCCGCGAACACCGCGACCGCGACCGCGCCGCCGAGCAGCGGTCCGGCGACGTACACCTCGAAGTGCGACCACAGTGGCGCGACGAGCGCGGGACCGAGGCTGCGCGCCGGGTTCAAGCTTGTGCCGGTGTAGGGCGCGCCCTGCCAGACGAGGGTCGCGATCACCAGCCACAGCACGAGCGGTGTCCACCGTGCGGTCCGAGCGCTCGAGGTCATGAACAGAATGGTGATGATGAGGATTGCCGTCATGAGCGCCTCGACGAGCGCTGCTTCGGGATCCGACAGCCCGCGTCCCGGTGTCGTTGCGCCGACATCGAGAACGCTTGCCTTGTGCTGCCACAGCAGTCGCACGATCGCGGCCCCGAGGATGGCTCCCGTGCACTGGGCGATCACGTAGCCGAAGACGTCGTGCGGGTGGACCTTGCGCTGGGTCCAGAAGGCCAGCGTGACGACCGGGTTGATGTGCGCGCCGCTGCGCCGGCCCGGCGGGCTGATCGCGATCAGGCTGCCGGTGCCGGCGAACAGCAAGCCGGTGATCAGCAGCCGGGCGGAATGCGGCACGGCGTGCAACGGCGTTCCCGGGCCGAAGTCGAAACACACGGCCGACAACCCACCGACGAGCAACGCGGCGGTGCCGGCGAACTCGCACGCCCACTCGACCAGATGGACACCGCTTTGCGCCGGCAATGCATCGGTGTGCTCCATCTCGACCTCAACGCTACGAGGGCGCGCGAGCCGCAAGCGGTCATCACGCAGTAGCGGAGAATTCGCGCGATCTTCAGTGTGTCGCTGCCCGGTCGCGCAGAAGATGTTGGGCAGAATGGCGTGAGGCCCCTCCAAGTATGAGTTGGAGGGGCCTCACTCGGCTCCGCTGCACCGGTAAGCCGATTGCTCGGCTACCGTGCGTTGCCTTGCCGGTACCGGTGCCCTGAAGCCCCGCTCGGTGATCCGGTTTCCCGACTCACCGCTCGTGTCAGAGTCTCCCCTGACGTGATCAGAGTTTCCTCTGACCCGGCCTCCGGCTTCCCGGTGACAGGTGAATGTCTAGTGGGTGCGACCCACGGGCACAAGAGGTTTCGCGAACTTTTTTCAAGATCTTTTTGCGTCCACACGATGTCCACAACCGACGCCGTATTTACCCCCAGCAAGATCCACTCATCCACCGGGTCATCCACCGCATCGTCCACAGAAGACGGGTTTTCGCCGTACCGGCCGGCCCTGCTGGTTGCGACACTGTCGCAGTTAGGGCAGGATGGATTAATGCCGCCAGCGAAGCTGGCCCAGATCCGTCAGGGCCTGTCGCGCACCGAGTGGGCGAAGCTCGCCGGCATGGCCTCGGTGATCATTGCGCTGAACGTGATCGGGTGGTTCACCGTCGTCGCCTTGGTTTCGCCGCATCACTACAGCCTCGGCACCAAGACCTTCGGGGTCGGGATCGGCGTCACGGCGTACACCCTGGGCATGCGGCACGCCTTCGACGCCGACCACATCGCCGCGATCGACAACACCACCCGAAAGCTGATGAACGATGGTCAGCGACCGATGTCGGTCGGCTTCTGGTTCTCCCTCGGCCACTCGACGATCGTGTTCGCGCTCGCCTTCCTGTTGTCTCTTGGCGTGCGGGCGTTGGTCGGGCCGGTCAAGAACGACAACTCGGGCCTTCACCACTACACGGGACTCATCGGCACAAGCGTGTCCGGCACGTTCCTGTACATCATTGCCGTGATCAACGTGATCATCCTCGTGGGGATCGTGAAGGTCTTCCGCGATATTCGCCGTGGGGTCTACGACGAAGAGACCCTCGAGCAGCACCTGAACAACCGCGGGCTGATGAACCGAATCCTTCGTCCGATCATGAAGTCGATCACCAAACCCGGGCAGATGTACCCGGTGGGTGTGCTGTTCGGCCTCGGCTTTGACACCGCCACCGAGGTGGCGTTGCTCGTGCTCGCATCCGCCGGCGCCGCCAGCGGCCTGCCGTGGTACGCGATCCTCTGCCTGCCGGTGCTCTTCGCGGCCGGCATGTGCCTATTCGACACCATCGACGGCACGTTCATGAACTTCGCCTACGGCTGGGCCTTCTCCAAGCCGGTCCGCAAGGTCTACTACAACATCACGATCACGACGCTGTCGGTGATCGTCGCGCTGGTCATCGGCACGGTCGAGTTGCTCGGCCTGCTCTCTCAGCAGTTGAACATCAACGGCCGCTTCTGGACCGACATGCAGAATGCGGATATCAACACCCTCGGCTTCATCATTGTCGGTTTGTTCGTCGTGACCTGGGTCCTCGCGCTCGCGATCTGGCGGTTCGGCCGGATCGAGGAGAAGTGGAGCGCAGGGATCCGGGCCAGCTCGCTGGCCGACGTGGCCGACTGAGCGTCCGGTGTCCTGTCGGTGCCGGCCGTTACCGTCGGCTGCGTGAAAGGCGTCGACCTCGAGGACATCCGCGCGATCGCGCTCGCTCTCCCGCGCACCGAAGAGCACCTGATCCGCGACCACGTGAAGTTCCGGATCCGCAGCCTGGTCTATGCCTCCGTGTCACCCGACGAGACGCTGATGGGCTTCGGGTTCCCGAAAGAGGAGCGCGTGGCGCTGGTTGCCGCCGAGCCGGAGAAGTTCCTGATGCCGGTCCGCTCGGACGAGCGCTACAACTGGGTGCGGGTGCGGCTCGCTGAGATCGACGAGGTCGAGCTGCGGGAACTGCTGGTCGAGGCTTGGCGGATGTGCGTGCCGAAGAAGGTCTCTGCGCTGGTTCCGTGAGCCGGCGGCGCGGCCCCGATCGGGCTCAGCCGCCCGGCGCGAGTGCCTCGATCACCGCGGTGAAGTCCGGCCAGTCCGTGCCGGAGTCCACCACGGTCGTGAGCAGCCGGTCGGTCGCCGGCCCGAGCTCGACCGGCACTCCGCCCTCGGTGGCCAACGCGACCGCGAGCCGGACATCCTTGCGGGCGAGGTACGGCGGGAACCACCCGTCGTGGTCCGCGGACAGCAACGACCCGAGTCGTTGCTGGGTGGCCTTGCTCGTGACAGGGGAGCCGCCGAAGACCGACTCGACCAGCTCGTCGGGCAGGCCATGGGCCCGGGCGATCCGGATGCCCTCCGCCATCGCCGTCACCCCGACGACGAGCTGGAGGTTGGACAGGATCTTGACTGTCGCGCCGGTGCCGGGGCCACCACAGTAGGTGTAGCCGGCGGCGAGGTCGTCCCAGAGCGGCGCCAGCCGGTTCACGGTGGTCTCGTCGCCACCGATCAGCAGCCGCGAGCCGCCCTCCGCGACCAGCGAGGGCGATCCCATGACCGGCGCGTCGAGGACACGCCCGTCGGGGCCGTCGGCCGCCAACCGGCGCGCCAGGCCGGGCGACACCGTGCTGTGGTTGGCGAGCACTCCGTCCGGCCCGAGCGCGCTCAGCACTCCGTCCGGCCCGAGGCAGACCGCTTCCACCGCCGCGTCGTCCGCGACCACGACATGCACGACCTCGGCCGCCTTGCAGGCGTCCGCGATGCTGTCCGCCCGGGTCGCGCCGGCTTCGTCGAGATCCGCCCCGACGCCGGCGGTCCGGTTCCAGACCGTGACCTCGTGGCCCTTGTCCAGCGCCCGCCCGGCGAACGCATGCCCGATCTTGCCCAGCCCGATGATCGTCACTCGCATGATCGGACGCTACCCGCGGCAGGGCAGCGCCACCCGTGGGCGACGGTGGTGCATCCGACTAGTACGGCAGCCCACCACGCTGCACGAGCTGGCGGGCGATGACATTGCGCTGGATCTCGTTGGTGCCTTCGCCGACGATCATCAGGGGCGCGTCGCGGAAGTAGCGCTCCACGTCGACGTCGGTCGAGTAGCCGTGCGCGCCGTGAATCCGGATCGCGGTGAGAGCGGCCTCCATGCAGATCTCGGAGGCGAACAGCTTGGCCATCCCGGCCTCGAGATCGCAGCGTTCGCCCGCATCGAGCCGCGCCGCCGCCTCCAGCACGAGCAGGCGGGCGGCGGTGATCCTCGTGGCCATGTCCGCGAGGTAGTTGCCGATCGACTGGTGCTGCCAGATCGGCTTGCCGAAGCTCTCGCGTTGCTGGGCATAGGCGAAGGAGTCGTCGAACGCAGCCTGCGCGACCCCGACCGCTCTGGCACCGACCTGGATCCGGCCGATCTCGAGGCCGGTCATCATCTGCGCGAACCCTTGGCCCTCCGCTGCCCCGAGCAGCGAGGCGACCGGAGCGCGGTAGTCGTCGAAGGACAGCTCGCAGGTCTCGACCCCGCGGTACCCCAACTTCGGAAGGGGACTACCGACGGTGAGACCGTCCTGCTTCTCGACGAGCAGGATGCTGATCCCCGCGTGCGCGGGGTCGGCATCGGGATCGGTCTTGCACAGCAACGCGATCAGCGCCGCGCGCTGAGCATTCGTGATCCACGCTTTTGCGCCATTGACGACGTAGCTGTCACCGTCGCGGCGGGCGACGGTGCGCAGTGCTTGCAGATCGGACCCGCCGCCGGGCTCGGTCAGTGCCATCGCGGCGCGGATCTCACCGGTGGCCATCCGTGGCAGGTAGCGCTGCTTCTGCTCCTCGGTCCCGAACTTCGCGAGCAGCGTCGCGACCACCGTGTGCGAACCCATCGCGCCGGCCAGGCTCATCCAGCCGCGGGCCAGCTCGATCGTCACGGCAGCGAAGCACGGGGTCGACACCAGCGTTGCGCCGTACGGCTCGGGAATCGCGAGCCCGAAGATCCCCATCTCCTTCATCGCGTCGATGAGCTGCTCGGGATAGGTGTCGGACCGTTCCAAGTCGTGCGCGACCGGCTTCACCCGGTCGTCGACGAAGCGGCGAACGATGTCGACGACATCGCGTTCGTCGTGGGTGAGGAGCACCTAGCAACCCCCTTTGATCCGGCTGGCGGCATCATCCTGCCGCAACCTGCGGCGTGAGATTCTGCTCACCGTGAGCGATCGCTTGAGCCTTGCCGACGTCGAAGCCGCAGCCGAGCGGCTGCGCGGTCACGCCCACCGGACACCCGTGTTGACATCGACCACGCTCGACGAAGCCGTTGGCGCTCAGGTTTACCTGAAGTGCGAGAGCTTCCAGCGAGGTGGCGCCTTCAAGTTCCGTGGCGCTTATAACGCGGTGTGCGCCCTGCCCGCCGATCTGCGGGCGCGCGGGATTGCCACCTACTCCTCCGGCAACCACGGCCAGGCGGTGGCCATCGCGGCCCGCGAGTTCGGTACAACCGCCACGGTCCTGATGCCGCTCGACACGCCGGAAGGCAAGCGCCGGGCTGTCGAAGGGTACGGCGCGGAAGTGGTCAGCTACGACCGTTACACCGCGGACCGCACCGCGCTGGGTGAGGCGCTTGCGGCCGAGCGCGGGCTCACCATCGTCCCGCCGTACGACCATCCGGATGTCATGGCCGGTCAGGGCACGGTCGGGCTCGAGCTGGTCGAGCAGGCCGGTCCGCTCGACGCCGTGGTGGGCCCGCTGGGTGGCGGCGGCCTGATGGCCGGCGTCTCGACCGCGGTCAAGGGCCGAGTGCCCGCGACGCGCGTCATCGGCGTCGAGCCCGAAGCGGGCAACGACCACGAGCAGTCGATGCGGGCCGGCGAGCGCGTGCGGATCGACGTACCGCACACGATCGCCGACGGGTTGGCAGCGGAGCAGCCCGGAGTGTTGACCTTCGCGATCAACCGCGAGCTCGTCGACGGGGTGGTCGTCGTGAGCGACGCGGAGATCGCCGACGCGATGAGGTTCCTGTTCGAGCGGATGAAGCTGGTCGTGGAGCCGAGCGGCGCGGTGGGCGTCGCCGCCCTTCTGAACGGCCGGATCGAGGCGTGCGGTCGCATCGGCGTGGTGATCTCCGGCGGCAACATCGACGCGGCGCGCTTCGCGAGCCTCATGTCGCCCGCCGAAGCGGCAGCAGGAGCGATCCGATGACCCAACCCACCGGCTGGGAGGGCCGCTACTTCGAGGACTTCGAGGTCGGCGACGTCTATCGCCATCCGTTCGGGCGCACGGTCACCGCGACGGACAACTCGTGGTTCTCGTTGCTGACCCAGAACACCGCGCGAGTTCACGTCGACGCGCACTACGCGAGCCAGACGCACTACGGGCGGCCACTCGTCAACTCGGCTTTCACGCTTGCTCTCGTCACCGGACAGTCCGTCCTCGACGTCTCCCAGAACGTGTTCGCGAACCTCGGCTGGGACGACGTCCGGTTGCCGAACCCGTTGTTCGAGGGCGAGACGGTCTACTCCGCATCCGAGGTCGTCGCCGCGCGCGCGTCGGGCAGCCGGCCCGACGTCGGCATCGTGACCGTCCACAGCACGGGTTACACCGCCGAAGGCAAGGTGGTGATCACCTTCAACCGGTCGCTCATGGTCTATCGGCGCGGT
>DATJSI010000091.1 GCA_035504215.1 Mycobacteriales bacterium | reverse complement strand
CGACCTGGCTCCTCACCGAGCCAGGTCGACGAGGTGCTTGACGACGCATTGCGCCGGGCTCGCTCGGGAGATGAGTCGGGTTTCCTCGAGTTGTGGCGGGCGTTGCAACCACGGCTGCTGCGGTACCTGCGGGTGCACAGCGGCGAAGGCTGTGAGGACGTCGCGGCCGAGACCTGGCTGCAGATCGTGCGGGACCTCCCGAGCTTCATCGGTACGGCGGACGGGTTTCGGGCCTGGTTGTTCACGATCGCTCGCAACCGGGCGATCGACGCGGCACGGGCGCGCGCTGCGCGACCGGTGGTTCCGATCGCGGACGTCGCAGCCGTGGACGCACCTGCGCTCGCGGCCTCGGCGGAGAGCGAGGCGATCGACCGCATCTCCACCAGCCAGGCTCTTGCTCTGGTTGCGTCGCTGCCGTCGGACCAGGCCGAGCTGGTCGCGTTGCGCGTCATCGCCGGGCTCGATGTCGCAGCGGTGGCCCGGATCGTCGGCAAGTCCCCGGGGGCGGTTCGAGTGAGTGTTCATCGCGGGCTGCGAGCCCTGTCTCGCGACCCGCGGGCACAGTCGGAAGAGGTGGTCTGAGTGCGTCGACGCGATGACGACCTGACTGCCTGGTCGGACGACCCTGTCGTGCGGGCGCTGACCGCTCCGGGCACGGACTCCGAGCTGGCCGGCGAGGAGATGGCGCTGGCCGCGTTCCGCGCGACCGCACAGCCTCGTACCCGCCGCCGGTTCGCCGGGCGGCTCGGGGTCGGCGGCTCCGCGCTCACCGTGGCGATCGCATTCTCCGGCGGCGTCGCGGCGGCGTACACCGCGGCGCTCCCGACCTCGGTCCAACACGTAATGAACGTCGTCGGCGGATGGGCCGGCATCCCTGCCCCCACCCACTCCTCGCACGGGCACGCCGGCCATCACAACAAGCACGGTTCGTCGGGTTCGGGCCAGCAGGGTGCGGCAACCGTCCCGACGACCGCCATCCCTGTGCCATCGTCGGCGAATCCGCAGCCGACGACCTCGGCGAGTCATCACGCGGCGCCGAAGCCTGCGGGCAGGTCGAAGTCGTCGCCGCCGGCAGGAGCGAGCTCGCCACCGGCATCGACCTCGCCGGCTCCGACCCCCACCTCGACACCGACACCGACTCCAACGCCGACGCTGAGCACGCCGGTCCCGGCATCGATCACGATCACCTTGTCGGCGACGAAGGTTGCGGTCGGCGGCAGCGTGAGCGTGGTCGGGCATCTGGCGACCTCGAGCGGTGCACCGGTCGCCGGACACCGGATCTGGCTGATCGAGCGCCTACCCGGTCAGTCCACGGTGGCTGAGGTCGACTCGGGTCTCACCGGTGCCGACGGGTCCGTGACCCTTACCGCGAGCGATCTCACGCAGTCGGTCCGACTGCGGCTGCTCGCGGGCGGCGGGGTGCGCAGCGCACCGGTGCTCGTCGTGGTTCTGCCGACGCTCGGCGTGGCGACGAGTCCCGCTGGTTCGTCGTACGTCGTCACCGTCACGGCGACCGGAGCGGAAGCGGGTGACCCGGTCCTGCTGCAGCGGCGGACGGCGGCGGGGTGGGTGGCCGTCACCCAGACCCAAGTCGACTCCACGGGCGGCGCCGAGTTCTCGGTGCCGATTCCGCAGCGAGCGATCCGCTACCGGGTGATCCTGCCGCGAACGTCGGCGCACGGGTTCGCAGTCGCGAGATTCACCGCGCTCCCGAGCTGAAAGGGGACGCCGGTCGGTCCATGGCTCCGGTTCGGAAACACCGGTGCCGGCTCTGCTATCGGCTGCCCCGACCGCTAGACAGGACGGGTGAGCACGGCGGACTGGACCACGCCCGGCGTCGATGAGGTGGCGCCGGGCGTCTACCGGATTCCGTTGCCGTTACCGAACGACGGGTTACGGGCCGTCAACGTCTACGCGGTGACCGGGCCCGACGGACCGGTGCTTGTCGACGCGGGCTGGTCGGTGCCCGAGGCGATGACCCGGCTCAGGGACGCGCTGACCGAGCTCGGCATCGAAATCGGCGACATCGCGCGCTTCCTCGTCACGCACGTCCATCGAGACCACTACAGCCAGGCGATCCGGATTCGTCAGGAGTTCGGCACCAGGGTGAGCCTCGGGGCCGAGGAGCGATGGGCGCTCGACGCGATCATGCGGCCGGGCCGGCATCCGGTGGAGGAGCAGATCCGGATGCTGCGGGAGCTCGCAGCCGATGACCTCGCGGACCAGCTCGAAGCGCACCTCGGTGCGGTCGATCGGATGGACTGGGAGCTGCCTGACGACTGGTTCACGAACGGCGAGGTCATCTCGGTCAACGGTCGTGGGCTCGAGGTGGTCGAGACTCCCGGTCACACCCGTGGTCACGTCGTGTTCCACGATCTCGCCGGCGGGTTGCTGTTCGCGGGTGACCACGTGCTCCCGACGATCACGCCGTCCATCGGCTTCGAGCCGGTCGTCGCGAGCAACCCGCTCGGGTCGTTTCTCGCGTCCCTGGCACTCGTCCGCAGCCGACCCGATGCGATGCTGCTGCCCGCGCACGGACCGGTGACCGGCAGCGTGCATGCACGTGTCGACGAGCTCGTCGAGCATCACCGAGCCCGGCTCGATGCGATGACCGCCGTGCTGGGGTGGGGCGTCGACACTGCCGCCGGCGTTGCCGTGGAGGTGTCGTGGACCAGACGGGGGCGTCGCTTCGACGCGCTGGATCTGTTCAACCGGTTCCTCGCGGTCTGCGAGACCGGCGCGCACCTCGACCTTCTCGTCGCGCAGGGCCGGGTGGCGCTCCAGGTGCGCGACGGTGTGCGCCACTACGCGCTGGTGTAACCGCCTTTACGCCGAACGCACGCGTCGCCGGAGCGTCACTAAGCCCACTGGGTGTCGGCGTGACCGGCGAACGGATCAGCAATCCGTCAGGTTCCGGGTCGATGAAGGAAGTGTCCCCCGAAAGACCTCTCGCGCGCGGAAGGCAACCATGACTCCCACGTCCGGCCTGCCGATCTCACGGCTGCGCCGGCACCGACGGACCGTGGAACCCGAGCCGGTCGAGCGAAGCGAGGTCGAGGCCGAGGAGCCGGTCTTCATCTGCTCGTCGTGCCGGCGGGAGATGGCCGAGATGGAGCGCTCGCGGATCGCCCTCAGTCGTTGCCGCGCGTGCACCTAGGCGTCAGCAGGGCCGGTCACGATCTCTCGTTGTCGGCGCCGCCGGCCAGCTCGGCAAGGTCGGCGTCGACCATGATGCGCGCAAGCTCCGGCGCCAGAACCATCGCCTTCCAGCCGAGCGCCATCGCAGCCTTGCTCGCGTCGCCGACCAGCGAGTCCGCTTCGGCCGGCCGGACGTATCGCTCGTCGAAGCGCACGTGTCGTTGCCAGTCCAACCCGACGTGGTCGAACGCGAACTGCACGAAGTCGCGCACCGAGTAAGGCGCGCCGGTTGCCACGACGTAGTCGTCGGGCTCGTCCTGCTGGAGCATGAGCCACATCGCCTCGACGTACTCCGGGGCGTAGCCCCAGTCGCGTACGGCGTCGAGGTTGCCGAGATACAGGTCTTGCTGCTGTCCGGTCGCGATGGCAGCCGCGGCGCGCGTGATCTTGTGTGTGACGAACGTCGCGCCTCTGCGCGGCGACTCGTGGTTGAACAGGATGCCGTTGCAGGCAAACAGCCCGTACGCCTCGCGGTAGTTGCGAGCCATCCAGTACGAGTAGACCTTCGCAACGCCGTACGGGGAGCGCGGGTGGAAGGGAGTCGTCTCGTCCTGCGGCGGCGGCGCGGCACCGAACATCTCGGAGGACGAGGCTTGATAGAAGCGGGTGGCGAGCCCGGTTGCGCGGATCGCCTCGAGCAGCCGGGTGGTCCCGAGCCCGGTGGTGAGCCCGGTGTACTCCGGCTCGTCGAACGACACGCGGACGTGAGTCTGTGCCGCGAGGTGGTAGACCTCGTCGGGCTGCACCTTGCTGAGCAGCGTCACGAGTCTGGTGCCGTCGGTGAGGTCGCCGAAGTGGAGGAACAACCGAGCGTGTGGCTCGTGCGCGTCGACGTACAGATGATCGAGCCGATGGGTGTTGAACGACGATGCGCGGCGGATGATGCCGTGCACCTCGTAGCCCTTGGCGAGCAACAACTCGGCCAGGTAGGAGCCGTCCTGGCCGGTGATTCCGGTGATCAGGGCGCGCTTGGCCATGTCGTCCCCTCCGATGCGCGTTCGCACAGACTGTAGTGTCTGCGCGCGTGGTCCGTTCCGCACTCATCACCGGCGTCGGTGGGCAGGACGGCGTCCACCTTGCGCGCTTCCTGATCGCACAGGGCTACCAGGTCGTTGGCACGGTTCGGTCCGGCCATCCCGACCAGCTGCGGCTCGCGGCGTACCTCGACGGGGTCGATGTCGTCGAGGCAGACGTTCGCGACGCAGCCGCGATGCGACGGCTGATCTACGAGGCTCGACCCGACGAGGTCTACAACCTGGCCGCGCTGAGCTCGGTCGGCTCGTCGTGGGTCGACGAGCGCGAGGTCGCCGAGGTCAACGGGGTCGCCGTCGGCCGGCTGCTCGAGGTGCTGCTCCGCTACCGGGACGAGTGCGGCTCGGCGCCGAGGTTCTTCCAGGCGTCGAGCGCAGAGATCTTCGGGCCTGCACAGGCGCATCCACAGACCGAGCGGACGCCGCGGCAGCCGCTCAGCCCGTACGGGTTGGCGAAGCTGACCGCGCACGAGACGGCGACCCGCTTCCGGGACCGCTACGGCCTGCATGTCAGCAACGGCATCCTGTTCAATCACGAGAGCCCGTTGCGGCATCCGAGATTCGTCATCCGCAAGATCTCCCAGGCGGCAGCCGCGCTTGCCACCGGAGGCAGTGCCGACCTCGCGCTCGGCACGCTCGAGATCCGGCGCGACTGGGGCGCCGCCGCGGATGTCGTCCGCGCGATGTGGCTCATGCTCCAGCAGGACGTCCCGGACGACTATGTGATCGCGACCGGGGTGTCGACCTCATTGCGGCAGCTCGCGGAGATCGCGTTCGCCGTAGCCGGCTTCGACGACCCGTGGCGGTTCGTCCGAGAGGATCCCGCCATCGAACGACCTATGGACCCGCCGCAGCTGTGGGGCGATGCGACGCACGCCCGCGAGATCCTCGGGTGGGTGCCGGGAAGAACACTCACCGATGTGATGAAGGAAATGGTCGAGGCCGACATCGAACGGTTGCGTCGCGGCGTGGCGGAATCGCCCGACTTGCTCTCGGGACGAACCTGAGCGGAGTTCTCACCTTCTCGTCGTACGGTTGCGCGCATGGAGGAGACGGTTGCCGTCGAGGTGGTCGAGAAGCTGCGCGCGCGCTCGGTCTTCGCGCATGTGAACCGCCGGGCCGGCGTCTACAACGTCGGTGTGCGGGTGGTGATCCCGGACGGGCGCGAGGCCATCTGGGACAACGACGGCGCTGCCGGCCTCGAGGCGATGGTGCTGCGCGACGGCATCCTGGTCGGCTTCGTGCCGCAGATTCCCGACAGCGATGAGCTCGACGCGGATGCCATCGTTGCGATCATCGCGGCAACGGACTACGACGCACCGGTCGACGCGGATCCGCCCTCGCCACCGGCAGCTGCTCCTCAGCAGCCGGCGCCGGCGCCGTCAGCCGCGGCTCGCCCGGCCGCTCCACCGCCTCCGGCCCCGGCGGCGAAGCGGTGGACGGACCGGATTCGCCGGCGCGGCTGAGCCGGGCGCGTCAGGCGGCCGCTCGTGGGTAGGTACTCCTCCGAGATCGAGACACCGGAGGCGCAACGATGATTCGACGACTGGCTCGTCCGCTCCTCGGAGCGGCGCTGATCAGCTCGGGCCTGGAAGCCTGGCAGGGCATCGATCGAAGGACTGCCCACGCGGAACGGCTGGGCGTGCCGGAGCCCGTCCGCACGACCCGCGCGGCGGCGGCGATCCAGATGGGCGGTGGAGCGCTGCTCGTCCTCAACCGGATGCCGAGGCTGGTCGCGCTTGCGCTCGCGGCGACGGTGATCCCCGAGGCGGTCACCGGCCAC
>DATJSI010000090.1 GCA_035504215.1 Mycobacteriales bacterium | reverse complement strand
GCGTCCATGCCGGTGGTCAGGATCGAGTCATCGTCGGGCGGCGAGATGCCGGCGTTGTTGAACACGACGTCCAGGCCGCCGAAGGTCTGCACGGCAGTGTCGAACATCCGGCGCACGTCGGACTCCGAGGTCACGTCGACGGGCACGAACAGGCCGCCCACCTCGTCGGCTGCCGCTTGACCCGACGTCGGGTCGACGTCTGCGCAGACGACCTTCGCGCCCTCGGTCGAGAAGCGTCGAACGGTGGCCAAGCCGATTCCGCTGCCCGCGCCGGTCACAACGGCGACCTTGCCGGCCAGCCGGCCGGACCCTTCTGGCATGTCCACGCTCCTTAACGCGTCAGGTGGTCGAGATGAAGACGTTCTTGGTCTCGGTGAAGGCCAACGGCGCGTCCGGGCCCAGCTCGCGACCGAGGCCGGAGGACTTGTAGCCGCCGAACGGCGTCCAGTAGCGCACCGACGAGTGCGAGTTGACCGACAGGTTGCCCGACTCGATACCGCGACTCACGCGGATCGCCTTGCCGACGTCGTTGGTCCAGATCGAGCCCGACAGCCCGAACTCGCTGTCGTTGGCGATCCGGATCGCGTCCGCCTCGTCGTCGAACGGTACGACGGCAACCACCGGCCCGAAGATCTCCTCGCGCATCACCCGGTCCCGCGGGTCGGTCGGCGTGAGCACTGTCGGCGGGTACCAGAAACCGGGACCCTCGGGCGCCGACCCGCGGAACGCGACCAGCGACTCGTCCGGAACGAACGACGCGACCGTCTCCCGATGCGCCGCTGTGATCAGCGGACCCATCTCGGCCTTCTCGTCGCTCGGGTCGGTCACGACGACTCCGCGCACCGCGACCTCGAAGTTCGCCATGAACGCGTCGTACGCGCTGCGCTCGACCAGGATCCGTGACCGCGCACAGCAGTCCTGACCGGCGTTGTCGAAGACGGCGTACGGCGCGGTCGCGGCCGCCCGCTCGAGGTCGGCGTCCGCAAAAACCACGTTCGCGCTCTTGCCGCCCAGCTCGAGGGTAACCGGCTTCACGTGCGCCGCGCATCCGACCATGACGGCCCGACCGACTTCGGTCGATCCGGTGAAGACCAGCTTCGCGACGTCCGGCGAGTCGATGAAGCGCTGACCGACGACACTGCCCTTGCCGGGCAGGACCTGGAAGACGCCCTCCGGGATCCCGGCCTCGAGCGCGAGCTCACCGAGCCGGATCGCGGTCAGCGGCGTGACCTCGGCCGGCTTCAGCACCACCGTGTTGCCGGCCGCGAGCGCGGGCGCGAATCCCCACGACGCGATCGGCATCGGGAAGTTCCACGGGACGATCACGCCGACGACACCGAGCGGCTCGTAGAAGGTGATGTCGATGCCGTCGGGCACCGGAATCTGCTGGCCGATCAGGCGCTCCGGTGTCGCCGAGTAGTACGCGATCACATCGCGCACGTTGCCCGCTTCCCACCGCGCGTTGCCGATCGTGTGGCCGGAGTTCGCAACCTCGAGCTCGGCCAGGTGCTCGCGGTCGGCGTCGACCGCTTCGGCGAACCGGCGCAGCAGCCTCGCGCGGTCCCCTGGGCTCATCCCCCGCCAGCGGTCGAACGCCTTGCGGCCCCTCGCGATCGCGGCATCGGTCGTCGCAGCGTCGGTCAGCTCGACCGTCGTGACGACTGCCTCGGTCGCGGGATTGATGACGTCGTACGTCGTGGTCACTGTTCGGCTCGTCCTTACATGCGCTCGAAGCTGCGGATCCGCTCCCAGTCGGTCACCGCCGCGTTGAACGCAGCGATCTCGACGTTGGCGGCGTTGGTGTAGTGGTCGACGACCACATCTCCCATCGCCTCACGGGCGATGTAGCTGGCCTCCAACAGCTTGGCCGCTTCCGCGAGCGAGGTCGGCACCCGGGGCGCGTCGGCGACGTAGGCGTTGCCGGCGAAGGCGGGCTCGAGCGCGAGCTCGTTCTCGACCCCGTGCAGGCCGGCGGCGATCATTGCCGCCACCGCGAGGTACGGGTTGACGTCGCCTCCGGGCACGCGGTTCTCGTACCGGAGGCTGGAGCCGTGGCCGACCAGGCGGATCGAGCAGGTTCGGTTGTCGAAACCCCACATGACCGCCGTCGGCGCGAACGTGCCGGCCTGGTAGCGCTTGTAGGAGTTGATGTTCGGCGCGAGGAAGTAGGCCATCTCGCGCAGCCCGGCAAGCTGGCCGGCGAGAAAGTGCTGGAACACCTCGGACACGCCGTGCTCTCGGTCGCCGGCGAAGACCGGCTCGCCGTCCACCGTCCGCAGCGACAGGTGGATGTGGCACGAGTTGCCTTCGCGCTCGTTGTACTTGGCCATGAAGGTGAGCGACGACCCCTGCTGCGAGGCGATCTCCTTCGCACCGGTCTTGTAGATCGAGTGGTTGTCGCACGTCTTGAGCGCATCCGCATAGCGGAATGCGATCTCGTGCTGGCCGGGGTTGCACTCGCCCTTCGCCGACTCGACCTCCATCCCCGCACCACGCATGCCCAGCCGGATCGCTCGCAGCAGCGGCTCGATCCGGCTCGTGCCGAGGATCGAGTAATCGACGTTGTACTGGTTCGACGGGATGAGGTCGACGTAGCGCTTGTCCCACGCCTGCTCGTAGCTGTCCTCGAACACGATGAACTCGAGCTCTGTCCCGACCATCGCCACCCAGCCGCGCTCGGCCAGCCGGTCGAGCTGGCGTTTGAGCACCTGCCGGGGTGACTCGAGCACCGGCTGGCCGTCCAGCCACTCGACGTCGGCGAGCACCATCGCCGTACCCGGCATCCACGGCACCCGGCGCAGCGTTGCGAAGTCTGGCGCCATGACAAGGTCGCCGTAGCCGCGCTCCCAGGACGACATCGCGTAGCCGTCGACGGTGTTCATCTCGACGTCGACGGCGAGCAGGTAGTTGCAACCTTCGGTGCCGTGTCCGGCCACTGCGTCGAGGAAGAACTCGGCGTCGCAGCGCTTGCCCTGCAACCGGCCTTGCATGTCGATGATGGCGACGATGACGGTGTCGATCGCCCCGCCCGCCACGTCCGCCCGCAACTCGTCCAGCGTCAGCGGTGCTACCGGCATCGCCGTCTCCCCTCCTGAAGGTCTGCTGACCGTACCTCTCCGCGACCGGAGTCGGTACGCCGCGATCCGATCGGGCTCAGCTCAGCAGGCCGCGCAGCAGCGCGGCGGTGCCGTCGACGTGCTCCTCCATCTCGGTCCGCGCCAGCTCCGGCTGACCGGCCAGGATGGCCGCCACGATCGCGGCGTGCTGCCGGTCGGAGTGCTGGATGTTTGCCGGAATGACCGGAATCGCGCGCAGCAGCTCGGTGAGGCGCATCTGAACGTCGGCCACCACGGCCGCGACCGAAGCGCTCTCGCCCGCCGCCGCGATCGCCATGTGCAGCCGGCTGTCCGCGAGCCGCCGCGCTTCCGGGCTGCACTCGGTCGACTCCCGAAGGCAACGGGCGAGGGTCGCGCGGTCCGCAGCGGACAAGGCCCGGCCGGCCGCCAGCGCGGCGGCTCCGGGCTCGACGATTCGGCGCAGCTCCAGGGTGTCGTTCAGCGCAGGCATGACCGAGGGATCGATCTGGTTGGTGCGCGCGGGCGACGCGGCGCGCGGGGCCACGACGAAGGTGCCGCCGCCACGCCCGCGCCGGGACTCGACCAGGTCCGCGGCCCGCAGCGCCTTGATCGCCTCCCGCAGGGTCACCCGGGACACCCCGAAGGTCTCTGCGAGCTCGCGCTCCGGTGGCAGCTGCTCCCCGCCGGCGAGCACACCGAGCCGGATCGACCGAGCCAGCCGCTCGACCGTCACCTCGAAGGCGTTGCGGACCGGCACCGGTGAGAAAACCGACCTGGCCCATAACCGCTCCACACTGCCGGACGTCACTCAGCCACCTCCGCATCCCGCCAGGCGGCGCTCGCTGCGACGAAGGCAGCAAACAGCGACTGCCCGTTGTAGACCTCCGGGTGCCACTGGACGCCGACCGCCCAGGTCGAGTCGCAGACGTCGAAGGCCTCGACCGTGCCGTCCTCTGCCCAGCCGCTCGCCACCACGCCGTCGGGCAACCGGTCCACCGCTTGATGGTGATAGGTAGCGACCTCGGCCACGGGTCCGACGATGCCGGCCAGCCGGCTTTCGGGGGCCAGCCGGACCTCGTGCCGCCCGTGGACGCCTGGCGTGTGCGCATGGTCCTCGTGACCGACCCGGTCGGGCAGGTGCTGCTCGAGCGTGCCGCCGAGGGCGACCGCGAGCACCTGCATACCGCGGCACACGCCGAGCAGCGGAAGATCGCGCCGGAGGGCAGCACCGACCAGCGCGATCTCCCAGGCGTCCCTGTCGTGGCGCGGCGGCCCGGTGCGCTCGTGCCGCTTTGCGGCGTACCGCTCGGGGTCGACGTCGGCACCGCCGGAGAGCACCAGGCCGTGTACGCCGTCGAGGACCGCCTCCGCGGCTGCGTCGACCTCGTCGTCGCAGATCGCCGGCGGCAAGAGGATCGGCAAGCCACCCGCGACCTCGATCGCGTCCGCATAGATCGCCGGCAACATGTCGGCGGTCTCGTCCCAGACCCCGAACACCGCGCGTTCGCGATACGTCGTCAGCCCGATTCGCGGGCGCGCCGTCATGACATCCCCCCGGTGGCCGAACCGGCGGTCGCCGGCGCCGCCGCAGCGAGAACCGGCTCTTTCACGACTGCGCCGGGGGCCCACCGGCCGAACAGGTCGACGGTCACCGTGGTGCCCGGGACGGCGTGCTCGACGCCGAGGTAGGCGTAGGCGATCGATCGGCGCACCGTGTATCCGTAACCTCCCGAGGTGACCCGCCCGGCGACCCGGCCGTCGATGGCGACCGGCTCGCTGCCCAGCACGACGTCGGCCGGGTCGTCCAGGACGATTGCACACAGCTTCCGCTCGAGACCGCGCGCCTTCGCCGCCACGAGCGCATCCCTGCCTTCGAAGCCGCCCTCCTTGTCGAGCTTCACGCAGAACCCGAGACCGGCTTCGTACGGCGTGGTCTCGGGCGTGATGTCCGTGCTCCACACCCGGTAGCCCTTCTCCAGCCGCATGCTCTCGATCGCGCGATAGCCGGCCGCCACCAGCCCGAAGTCTTGCCCCGCTTCCCAGACCTGCGACCAGAGCCGGGCGCCGTACTCGGAAGGCGCGTAGAGCTCCCAACCGTGCTCGCCGACGAAGGTCACCTGCAGGGCACGCACGGGTACGTCGGCGATGGTCAGCTCCTGCGAGGTCATGAAGCCGAACGCCTCGCGGCTGAGGTCGGCAGAGGTCAGCGCGCCGAGGATGCCTCGGGCGCTCGGCCCCCAGAGCGCGAAGCAGCTGTAGAGACCGGTGACGTCGGCGATGCGCACCGCGGCCAAACGGCGCCGCGCCTGCTTGCGCAGCCAGGCCAGATCGTGCGTGCCGTAGGCAGTTCCGGTGACGATGAGGAACACGTCCTGGGCGGTGCGGGTCACGGTGAAGTCCGCCTCTATCCCGCCGCGATGGTTCAGCGCCTGCGTATAGGTGACGGCACCGACCTCCCGGGCAACCCGGTTGTCGCACACCCAGTCGAGAAACGTCGCGGCCTCCGGCCCGCTCACTTCGAGCTTCGCGAAAGACGTTTCGTCGAACCAGCCGGCGCTCGCCCGGGTCGCGCGATGCTCGGCACCGATCGCGGAGGACCAGTAGCGACCCGCCCAACCGGGCGGCCGCTCGGTCTCGTCATCCGTCTCGTTCGACCGGTAGTAGTCGACCCGCTCCCAGCCGGACTTCTCGCCGAACTCGGCGTCATGTGCGCGGTGCCACTCGTACGCCGGGCTCGTGCGCAACGGCCGTCCGGCTTGACGCTGCAGGCCGGGGTACGGGATGTCGTAGTAGCGCTGGTAGCTCTCGACGGTTCGGGACAGGGTGTATCCGGGAGACCGCCACTGGCGGCCGAAGCGGTTGATGTCCATGTGCCAGACGTCGAGGCTCGGTTCCCCCTCGACGATCCACTCGGCCATGATCTTGCCGATGCCGCCGGCGCCGGCGATGCCATGGGCGCAGAAGCCGGCGGCGACGAAGAAACCGGCGACCTCGGTCTCGCCGAGGCAGAACTCGTTGTCCGGTGTGAACGCCTCCGGCCCGTTGATGATCCGGCGCACGCCGACCTCGGCCATGGCAGGGACGCGGCGCTGCGAGTTGGTCGCGATCTCCTCGAACCGCGGCCAGTCCTCCTTGAGCAGCTGTCCGTTGAAGTCGCCGGGGACCGCGTCGTACGCGATTGACGTTGCGGTGTAGGCCGCAGGGTCACGCTCGTACCCGCCCATGACCAGCCCGTCGACCTCCTGGCGGAAGTAGACCAGCAGGTCGGGGTCGCGCAGAGTCGGCAGCGGGCGCTCGCGACGCGGCAGGAACGCGTCGGTCACGAGGTACTGGTGGGACATCGGGACGAGCGGGATGCGGACCCCGGCGAGCCGGCCGATCTCGGCCGCGAAGATGCCGCCGCAGTTCACGACGACCTCGCACTCGACGTCACCGCGATCGGTCCGCACGCGCCGCACGCGGCCGTTGTCCACCTCGACGGCCGTTACCCGGGTGTGCGTGAAGGTCCGCACCCCGCCCGACCGCGCGCCGGCGGCAAGGGCGTAGGTCAGCTGCGACGGGTCGAGGTACCCGTCCGAGTCCAGGTACGCCGCACCCACGACCCCATCCGGGTCGATCAGTGGGAACAGCTCAGCCGCCTCGGCCACCGAGATCTCGTGCAGCGGCAGGTCGTAAGTGCGCGCCCAGCTGATCTGCCGGCGGATCTCGGCCAGCCGCTCCTGGCTGGAGGCCAGCTTGATCCCGCCCGACTCCGTCCACCCGGGGCTGTGCTCGCCGGCGGCGAGCTTGCGGTAGAGCTCGACCGAGTACATGTTCATGCGGGTGAGCGTCGGGTCGGCGCGCAGCTGGCCGACCAGGCCGGCGGAGTGGAAGGTCGATCCGCTCGTGAGCTCGGCGCGGTCGACCAGCACCACGTCATGCTCGCCGAGCTCGGCGAGGTGGTAGGCGACGCTCGTTCCACCGACGCCGCCGCCGATGATCACGACTCGCGCGGCTTGGGGCAGGTCACGCGGCGCGGTCACGCCGACATCATGTCCTCTCGGCTGCGCGAGGAAAAGGTCCGGGGTATAGACCTTCCGGCCGGTAGGCCCTAGCATCCCTCCAACCTCTGCCAAGCGCGCGCGACGGATGGGATCGGCGCCTTGTGCGAGCACGCGGACTAGGGAGGGTCGTGACCGCTGCGACGCGCTCCCTCATGACGACTGCCAGCCCGCCCGACTCGGAGCTCGACGACGCCGCGCGGCTGTCGGTCGCGGTGTCCCTGATCCCCGGTGTCGGCATGGAGCCGTTCACGGCCGACCTGCTCCCGGGCGGCCTCACCAATCGCAACTACAAGGTGACCACCGCCGGCGGCCGCCCGCTCGTCGTACGCCTGTCGTCATCGCAGTCCGCCGCGCTGACCATCGATCGCGACGCCGAGCACCACAACGCCGTCGCCGCGGCCTCGACCGGCGTCGCGCCGGCCGTGCTCGCCTACGCCCCCGAGGTCAGCGCGCTGGCCATCGAATGGATCGACGGGCACACCTTCGACGCCGCAGACCTGGACGACAGCGCGACGCTCGTCCGGGTCGCCGAGACCTGCCGGCGACTGCACGCCGGCCCGCGGTTCGCCACCGACTTCGACATGTTCGAGGTTCAGCGTCGCTATCTCGACGTGGTCCGCAGCCGCGGCTACCGGCTGCCTGATGACTACCTCGAGTTCATGCCGATCGTGTCGGTGATCCGAACCGCCCTCAGTGTGCGCGCCGAGCCGACCGTGCCGTGCCACAACGACCTGCTCGCGGCCAACCTCATGTCCAAGGGCAAGCGGCTGTGGTTCATCGACTACGAGTACTCCGGCAACGGCGACCCGTGCTTCGAGCTCGGCAACCTGTGCAGCGAGTCACACCTTTCGACCGATCGACTGGTCGAGCTGATCGCCGCCTACTACGGGACGGCGACACCGGGAAAGATCGCGCGGGCCCAGCTGCTCGGCCTGATGTCGAACTACGGCTGGACGCTCTGGGCATCGATCCAGGCCGCGACCAGCGATCTCGACTTCGACTTCTGGGCGTGGGGGATGGACAAGTACGAGCGCGCGCTCATGTTCTTCAAAGATCCTGACCTGCAAGACCTGATAACTGATGTCCAAGAACCGTGAGCTAGAGGGGAAGAGCGTCCGTGACGGATATCGCACAGCTCAGCGAGGACGAACGACGGCTCGCTGAGCTCGGCTACAAACAGGAGCTGAGCCGCACCTGGTCAGGCTTCTCGAACTTCGCGATCTCGTTCTCGATCATCTCGATCCTGGCGGGTTGCTTCACCACCTTCGGCGTGGGCTGGAACAACGGCGGCCCGGCCGCGATCTTCTGGAGCTGGCCGATCATCGGCGGCTTCATCCTGATCATCGGCTTCTGCATGTCCGAGCTGGTGTCCGCCTTCCCGACCTCGGGTGGCATCTACTGGTGGGCCTCGAAGCTCGGCGGCGCGAAGGCCGGCTACTACACCGGCTGGCTGAACCTGATCGGGCTGCTCGCGATCGTCGCGTCCGTTGCCTACGGCTGCGCGACCTTCTTCGACCTCACGATGTCGACGTTCAGCAGTTCGTGGGCGAGCCACTACTCGCTGAACCGCGTGTTCGTCGAGTTCATGGTGGTCCTCATCCTTGCCTCGCTCATCAACATCTTCTCCAGCCACCTACTCGCCATCCTGAACAATGTCTCTGTCTGGTGGCACGTGTTCGGCGCACTCACCGTCGTCGCGATCCTGATCTTTGTGCCGGGCCATCACGCGAGCCTGCACACGGTGGCAACCACCAGGGTGAATAACACCGGATTCTTCAGCGGGCGGGTCGGCGGAGCCGGATTCATCTTCTACGTCCTCCCGCTGGCCGCGATTCTCACCCAGTACACGATCACCGGCTACGACGCATCCGCCCACCTGTCCGAGGAAACCAAGAGCGCGGCCAACAGCGCTGCGAAAGGCCTCTGGCGCTCGATCTTCTACTCGGCGATCGGCGGCTGGATCCTGCTGCTGTCCTTCCTGTTCGCGGTTCAGGACGTCAGCAAGGTCACCGCAGCGGGTGGCGCGGTCAACGAGATCTTCACGGAGGCGCTCGGCACGAACTGGCACGGCACCGTGCTGCTCATCTCCACCGCCGGGCAGTTCTTCTGCACGGTTGCGTGCATGACCAGCACCACCCGGATGATGTTCGCGTTCAGTCGGGACGGCGCCGTGCCGGGTGGCAGGTACTGGCGAACGCTCAACGCCAACAAGGTCCCGGTTTACGCCGTGCTCGCTTCCGCGGTCATCAGCGTCATCCTGACCCTTCCTGCCCTTGCCAAGGTCGACATCGGGGGCGCGCCTGTCCCGGTCGCGTTCTTCGCAGTCGTCTCGATCGGCGTCATCGGGCTCTATGTCGCGTTTGCCATTCCGATCTACTACCGCTGGAAGGCAGGCGACAGCTTCCAGGGCGGCGACTGGACGCTCGGCTCGAAGTACAAGTGGATGTGCATCGTGGCGCTCGTCGAGATCACACTCACGTCGATCATCGCGCTGCTACCCACATCACTTGGCGGCGTACCAGGCGAAACCGGCTTCGCCATGAAGTACGTGAACTACACGATCCTTGTGGTGCCGGGTGCGCTGTTGATCCTGTGGGCGTGGTGGCACCTGTCGGTGAAGAACTGGTTCACCGGCCCGAAACACACGATCGACCTACCGGAGCAGCCGGCACCCGCCGACTGACCACCGACATCGTCGACCGCGACGGCGGCGTCCGGATCTCCCCTCGATTCGGCACCGCGGTCGCGGTCGACGCGCGTTCCGGGCATAACCCGCGCTCCACGGGGAACAAAACAAGTGTCGGCCATCGGATCGGCCGGCGTGAGGAGCAGACGGATGTCCACGCGAGTAACGCATGCTGCCACCACTCCCAGTCGGCTCGCGATGCCACGCAGCCGAGGCGGCTTCATCGGGTTCCTGCTGATCCTGCTGGGCGCCTGGGGCGCTTTGATCCCCTTCTTCGGCCACTCGTTCGGCTATGGCTTCACTCCGGACAACACCTGGACGTGGACCGCCGCTCGCGGTTGGCTCGAGGTACTCCCGGGCGGCGCTACCTTCCTCGGCGGGTTGATGCTTCTGGGCACCGCGCACCGCGGCATGGCGATGCTCGGCAGCTGGCTGGCCGCTGCCGCGGGCGCCTGGTTCGTGCTCGGCACGGTGATCGCGCCGTTGTGGAGCGCCGGGAACATCGGTACGCCGATCGGGTCGACCGATCACGCCGTGCTCGAGCGGATCGGAATGTTCACTGGTCTGGGCCTGGTGATCATCTTCCTGGCCGCGGCTGCGAGCGGGCGAGCGAGTGTCTCCGGAGTCGTGACAGCCGCGCCCGTCGCCGACCCGGACGTCGAGGTGGTCCAGCTGCCGGCGTACCCGGAGGGCACCACGGAGCCGCAGCCGGCAACCACCGGCGCCACCACGACCGGGCGGCGAGCGTCGTCGAGCTGGCGCAAGCCGACGGCGACGACGGAGACGATTCCGTCGGACCCCGCCTACAGCGCCAACACCACGACCAATACCACGACCCAGCCGTAGCGCCGGCCTGGGCCGGGTTGGGCTCGGCGGCTACCCGGCCCGGGCCGGCCACCGCAACCGGCAGGTCAGCCGGCCACGGTGATCGACAGCTTCCGCGTCGCGTCCGGAGCCTGCGCACTCTCACCGTCGTGGGCCATTCCTTAGCACCGCCTCGACACCGGCGACGGTCACCGTGAACGCATCGAACCCGGTTAGCAGCCAGGTCGCGCCCGCGTCCGCCCACGGGCGGGGATCGGCGCCGGGTCCGGCTCCGACGACCACGTCGAACCCCGCCGTACCCTCCGGCCGCTCGGCGCCGATGGTTGCAAGGACGGCCGGCAGGTGCTCGACGCCGAGGTCGATCACGTTGACTCCGTCGAACCGGGCCGCCCGTCGCATCGGTGCGCGGTTCGGCCACCGGGCGGCGATCCAGATCGGAATGCGGTCGCGGTACGGCGGCGGACGGAACTGCACATTGCTCGCGGCATAGTGCCGGCCCTCATGGTTCACCGGCTCGCCGGTGAGAAGGGCGCCGAGGACGGTCAGGGCCTCATCGAACATCTCTGCGCGGAGCCGGACATTGGTGGGTTCGCCGAACCGGCTGAACTCCTCACCGCTGGCGTCGAGGCCGAGACCGGCCCCGAAGATCACGCGGCCGCGGGCGAGCTGGTCGAGCGCGACCAGCTGGCGGGCCACGACCTGCGGTCTTCGACGGGCGAGCGGTGTGACCATCGGCCCGAGCAATACCCGCTCGGTGCGGGCCGCCATCGCCGCTAGAGCGATCCAGGGATCGGTGGCCGAGGTGATCGGAGGCCGGTACTGCAGGTGGTCCCAGACGAACACTCCGTCCCAGCCGGCCTGCTCAGCGACAGCGGCAAGCTCGGCGAGGACGACCGGGTCGGCGAGCCGGTCGAAGATCGGCAGCGAGACGCCGAAGCGCATCGCCACAACCTAACGGCCGTGCGGTGGCGACACAGGTGGGCGGACCAGGGCCAAGCCCATGGTCCGCCCATCTCGTGCGGGCCGGTCGGTGTGAAGGCGCGCCGGCCCGCGGTTGCGCTACGGCTGGAACCGCACGTGTCCCGCAACGTCGTCGTCGCCGTCGGTCGCGCCCGGAGGCTCCCGGTGGTGACCCGCGACGTCGTCGTCCTCGGTCGCGCCCGGGGGCTCCCGGTGGTGACCCGCAACATCGTCGTCCTCGGTGGCACCCGGGGGCTCCCGGTGGTGACCGGCGACGTCGTCGTTGTCGGTGGCGCTCGGAGCGAGGAACCGATGGCCGCTGGTCTCGTCCTCGCTGGTGTTGATGTCCTCAGTCATGTCGACTCCTCTGCCTCCCGGTTCCGATGACCGGACGCTTCACAGCGTGCCGGTCACACCCCCCGTTGTCCGTCGCGCCGATGACGCCCGCCCTGTCAAGTTGCCGACACCTCTTCGCCGGCAAAATTGGCGAGCGCGACCGGGTCCCGAAGCACGACCAAGCGACCGCGCAGGTAAATCCAACCGCGGCGTTCGAATCCGCGCAATGCCTGGTTGACGCTCTGCCGAGTCCCGGCTACCTGCTGCGACAGCTCG
The DNA here is from genome assembly GCA_035504215.1 of Mycobacteriales bacterium. Classification (NCBI taxonomy): domain Bacteria; kingdom Bacillati; phylum Actinomycetota; class Actinomycetes; order Mycobacteriales; species Mycobacteriales bacterium. The sequence continues at coordinate 44,085 of DATJSI010000090.1, read as the reverse complement.
CTCTGGCTCAGCCCGAGATCCACGACGCCGTCGGCGTCGCGTGGCTGGTCCAACAGCTGCTTGGCCACCCGGCGCGGCAGGTCGAGGAACACCAGGTCCGCAACCGCGTCGGTCAGCCGCCGGAAGCCGGCCGCCACCGACCTGAGCATCGCCGCCGTCACCGCGGGATACCGCTGTTGGAGATCCGCGACGACGGCTGCAGGGACGAGCAGAACCTCGACCGCCTCGAGGACCTCTGCGTCCGCCGACCGACTGCCACCGTCGATCATGCTGAGCTCGCCGATCAAGCCTCCGGCGCCGACCACCGAGAGCGTGAGCACCCCTCCGTCGGCCGACCTGAGTAACACCTTGATCCGCCCCGACAACACGATGACGAGGGTGTCGCTGGGGTCGCCTGCGCTGAACATCACCTGGCCACGGGGGTAGCTGCGATGCCGCGACGCCGCGACCACCTGCTCGAGCACGTCACGCGGCAGCTCGGAGAGCATCGAGACCTCGGCCAGCTGATCGACCGGCACCTGCTCAGCCATCGGTCATCGGCTCGCTGTTCGACGCAATCGCGCGCAGGACGGTCTTCACGTCGTACGGCGTCAACTGCGGGTGCTTGCTGAGGATCCTGGCCACCAGACCCGTGATGTGCGGTGCAGCGAAGGAGTTGCCGGTGCTCACGATCGTGCGACCGCCGAGCCACGGCACCTCGAGATCGATGCCGGGTGCGCCGAAGTCGACCGGCGGGGAAGGATTTGCATCGAGCGAGAACGGATCCGTGCCGTCGTGCGCCGCGACCGAGACGACCGAGGAGAACTGGCTGGGATAGGTCGGAGCGGGGACGTTGTTGGTGGCACACACCAGCACGACGCCGGCGAACGCAGCGGCATCGGCGATCTCGTGGAACAATCCGAAGTAGTCCTCGCGCCCGGTGCTCAACGACAGGTTGACGACGCGAGCGCCATGGTCGATGGCCCAGCGCAGGCCGGCGGCAAAGACCAACCCCTTGCCGGTCAGTCGCTCGCCGAGTACTCGAACCGAGACCAGCCGAGCCTGCGGAGCGACCCGCCGGATGATCCCCGCACAGGCGGTGCCGTGGCCGTAGAGGTCGTCGTGCGGCCCGGGCGCGTACTGCACCTCCTCCTCGTCGCGGTCCCAGGTCAGGGCGACCGCGTCCTCGACCGAACCGACGGCCGGATGCGCAGCGTCGATCCCGCTGTCGACGACGGCAACGCTCACCCCGGCTCCGGTGGCATCACCCCACGCCCAGTCCTTCGTGATCGGCTGGTCGATCCGCAGCACCGGCCGCAGGACCTCCGGCGCGAACGCCTCGGACCAGGCCGGTCTCAGCGGGTCCGTGGGGACCGTCGCTCGGCGTAGGTCGCGATGCTGTGCATCACGTCGTGGGCGAGCCGGCGCTCCGCGGCTCCCCGCCGGGACAGGGTCGCGAAGGCGGCCGCGAGTCCAGCCAGGTCGGCATCGGCGCCGGTGAGCTCTGCGGCGCTCCTGTCGGCGGCACCGGCCAGATCGGTGCCGTCGCCCGCGGCCACCGCAACGCTCTGCAGCAGCACGCGGCCGAGGTCGCCGAACGCCAGCACGCTTTCCAGCGCGATCGCCGCCTGATCGGCGAACAGGCTCAGCAGCGTCATGTCGTGCTCGGCGCCCGGGCGGCGCGCATCCCGGTCCAGCAGGGTCAGCACGCCCAACGTGCGACGCGGCGAGTTGACGGGTACGGCGAGGATGGCCTGCGGCACGTATCCCGTTCGTTGGGCAGTCTGCAGCGAGAAACGCGGGTCGTTCGCGAGGTCGCCGATCGCGATCGGCTGGCCCGACTGCACAACCCAGCCCGCCACGCCTTCGCTCACCGGCATCCGCATCCCGGTGATGTCATCGGCGCCCTCCCCGGCGGCGGTCGTGTAGACCAACTCCGACTCGTCGTCGCTGAGCAGGGCGAGCGAGCACGCGGCAGCACCGAAGAGCTGACGGGCAGTGTCGGTCAAAGCACGCAGCAGGTCTTCGCTGCCGACCGGTCGCACGGCCGGCGCGAGATCGGTGGCAACCCGCCCCAACTCGGCGAGCAGGTCCTCGGGTGTCGTCATAGCGGGCTCATTATGTGCGTGCCGCACGCCGCTCGCCACCGATCCGTCTGCTCCGCCGATCTTGCGCACGCGGCGGGATCGGCCGCTAGAGTTCGAGAACCATTCCTCGCGAGGAGCAGACATGGCACCGGATCCCGCGGTCGTCGAGGCGCTCAGTTCGACCGACCTGTTCGGACAACTCAACCGCCGCGCGCTGAACCGAGTGGCCGAAGCCACGCGCACCGTTCATCACGACGCCGGCAAGCAGCTGACCACGGAGGGACAGGAGGGCGTGGCCTTCCATCTGATCCTCGAGGGCACAGCCACCGTGGACATCCGCGGCCAAGCCCGGGACAAGCTCGGCCCCGGTGACTACTTCGGCGAGATCTCGATGATCGACGGCCAGCCCCGGTCGGCGACGGTGACGGTCGACACCCCGATGACGACCGTTGCGCTCACGTCCTGGGACTTCCGGCCGCTGCTCGACGAGGAGCCTTCCATCGCTAAAGCGTTGCTGCTCGGTATGTGCGCGCGGTTCCGCCGCTCCGAGGCGGCAGCAAGCTCCTAGCTAGGGCGCGCCGCCCGGCGGCGTGGGAACGCGGCTACTGATTGAGGCACTCGCCTTGCCCTGCGGTCGCTCTGCTTGCGTCGGCGGCACACCTGACGGCGGCCGTGCCTATGACCGTGCTCGTTGTCAGCCCTGGGGTCGGGATGATCGACGCCAGGTAGCCCGCGTTCAGCGAGGCGTTTGGGGAGAAGGCAATGCCGTCGGTGCCACCGCCCGTTTTGATTGTCTTCTTCTTTCGGTTCTTCGACATGTCGATGACGGTCATGGTCTCTGACCCGTCTGCGGCGACGATGGCGAGATTGTGATGCCTTTCAATGGCTAGCGCCATCGGCTCTTTGCCGACCTTGAGGGTCTTGCGGACCCGGTTCGAGGCGGTGCTGACGATCGAAACGGTGTTCGACTGATAGTTCGCGACCAGCAGCTCCTTCCCATTCGGGGTGACCGCCAACTGAACGGGTTCCTTCCCCACGGAGATCGGTGACCCCGCCTTGTCTGTAACGGTGTTGATCGGTGTGACAGTGCCCGAGTCGAAGTTCGCGGCGTACACCTTCTTCCCGTTGGGGGTGGCCACGATTGCATCGGGATGACTGCCCACAGGGATTGGGGCGGCGGCCGTGTCATGGGCGAGGTCGAGGGGAGTGACGGTGTCGGCGATGAAGTTCGCGACATAGCCGGTCCGCCCGCCAGGTAGCACGGTGATGGCATCGGCTCCGGATCCGGTGGGAATCTCCGTCAACGGCCGGTGGGAGGACAAGCTGATCGGGGTCACACCGCCGGAGCCGCTGTCGACCACGTAGGCGCGTCTGGTCGCCTGCGAGATCGTGATCGCGGACGGCCCGGTGCCGACCGGGATCGGCTTACCCGCCTTATCGGTACCCGTGGCGATCGGGGTCACTGACGCTGACCCGGCGTTGGCGACCAGCGCCGTCTTGCCGTTGGCTGTGATCACGATTGCGTCCGGATCGCTTCCCACCGAAATCGCATGGCTCGCCTTGAACGAGCGCATGCTGATCGGAGTCACGGTGTCCGAAGCCTCGTTGACGACGTAAAGGTGCTTGCTGTTCGGCGTGAACGCCAGCGCCTGCGGGTCCTTGCCGACCTTGATCGTCACGACCGTGCGCGGATGCCTATGTCGGCCCGTCGCCGCAAATGAGGACGGAGCGATGGCGGCGACCGTGACCACAGCACAGCCGGCTGCCAACGCCACAACGCGAGGCCGACTGTCGATCATGCCCGAACGGTACGCCACGCCAACCAGCAGCGCAGGGGCATCCGGCGGAGAGCAGAGGCCTCGTGTAGATACCAGCCGTGACCGGCAGGAAGGTGGCCGACGCGAGACCGGTGGGCGCGTGCGGTCTCGACACGCGTCGGAGTTAGTTGTGGAGGCGCGCTCGGTCGAGGGCTTTGTCGACCTCACGCCGTGGACCGATCACCGCGATGCCCACAAGGTCGAGAGCTGTGGTGGCAACTGTCGCGACGGCGGCCCGGTTGCTCGGGTCGTCGCCGGTCTCGAACATCTCCTTGCTGAACACGGCGACCTGCAGATCCCGTGCCGTCGCTCGATCGAACGCGCGGCGCAATCCTGCAGCATCGGCTGCGAAGACTCGAAGTGGCATGACGAGCATTGGGGTGTATTCGCGACCGGATGCGTCTCGGTAGGGCGGTCCGATCAGCTCTGGACGCACGGTTCCGAGACCACTGGTGAGGAATCCGCAGACGTTGAGCTTCTGCCAGGTTTCGAGGTCGTCACGCACCACCACGGCAGCCTTTTCAGCGATCCAGATCGGCGCGTCGACCAGGTCGTTCATGGCTGAAGTGTGATTCGGCCGGGGGTCGCGGTCTTGTACGTTCGTGATCGTGGGTAGCTCACTTGAGCGAGTTGAAGCATGGCGTCCATCCCTCGCCGGCGTGACCGAGGTCTTCCACGCACACTTCGTCGACTACGCCTACCCGCCTCACACCCACGACGCGTGGACCGTGATTGTTCTGGACGAGGGTTCGATCAGGTACGACCTTGAGCACCGCCGTAGAAGTGGCTCCACCCGCACGGTTTCTGTGCTCCCGCCGCATACTGTGCACGACGGACGCGCGGCGACTGCGGCCGGCTTCACCAAGCGGGTGCTGTATCTCGACGAGACCGTCTTGTCCGCCGAGTTGACCGGACCCGCGGTCGACTGCTCGGAGATCTCCGACGTCGCACTCAAACAGGAGCTTGTTGCCTTGCACGACGCGATCCGCGGTCGCGACGAAGCGTTGGATGGCGAGGAGCGCCTCGATCGAGTCGCTCGAGGACTGCGTCGACACCTCGCTGCTGCTCCGAACGGACCTCGAAGCTCCTTCTCCACGAGCAAGGGAGACGCCGAGCGCCTCAGGGAGTTCTTGGACTCAAACGCGACGAGGGCAGTGACCCTCAACGAGGCAAGCAGTGCGCTCGGCCGGTCGATTGGCTACCTCTCACGCAGCTTCCGGGTTGCCTACGGTCTCTCGCCTCACGCCTATGTCATCGGCCGACGGGTCGATCACGCGAGAAGGCTGTTACTGGACGGGTGGACCACAGCGGCGGCCGCAACCGCCTCCGGCTTCTTCGACCAAGCCCATCTCCATCGCCACTTCGCCAAGTTCACCGGCACGACCCCCGGCCTGTTCGGCAGCCGGTCGTACTAGCCAAACGGCTCTCCTGAACCGCCCCGGCGATTCACCTAGGCGGACACTGGGTCGCGAGACAGGTGGCAACGATGTCTCGCGACACCACAATTGCGCGCTTGTGGACCTCCGGTTGATGCCTGACGTTCGTCAGTCGGTTGATCCTTGACACTCCGAATCTGAACTTATGTCGTCTTGCTGGCCTGGGCTCGTTTCTTGCGGACATCGCCGGTGCTGGTCCGAGCGACGGTCTTCAGGAGTTGGTTGTCGACCCAGAATTGCAGCACCCGGTCGGTGACCAGGACATCGCAGCGGGAGCCGGCCCAATGCTTGCCGACCGAGACCTGCTGCCAGGACACGCAGACCAGCCCGTTCGGTGCGACCTTGCGTGAGACCCACTGCTCACCGCCGCGGTCGGGGCGGTGCTCGACCGGGACCCGGGTCCCGCCCGGTGTCGCGCCGCCGGGGTGATGGAACCGGCTGGCTGGGGTGAGGTCACCGATCGAGGAATGACCACGTTCGGTGTTGTAGTAGTCCACCCACTCATCCAGTGCCTGCTGCGCGACCTTGAGCGTCGTGAACACCTGGGTGGTGTCGAACTCGACCCGCAGCGTGCGGTGGAACCGCTCCACCTTCCCGGTCGTGGTCGGTGATCTGGGTGCAGTCAGAAGATGCTCGACCCCGTTCTCCCGGCAGATCCGGTCGAAGAGCACCTCCACCGGCGGCGAGGCGAACCGGCCGGTAAACACCCTCCCGTTATCGGTCAGGATCTGCTCCGGCACCCCGTAGCTGCGCATCGCCGCCGCCAGCCCGTCACAGACCGCCTGCGTCCGCTCCTTGGGCATCAGCCGCGCCGACACGCAGAACCGTGAATGATCATCAATCCCGGTCAACGCCTTCGCGGTCGACCCATCAGCGAGCGCGAACCCACCCACGACATCCATCTGCCACAACTCGTTCGCCACGCCGCGCTCCCACCGCCGCCAATGCTCGCAGCGTTGATGACGGCGCACCGGTTCGATCACCCCCGCCCGCACCAACGCCCGATAGACCGCGGACTCCGACGGCACCGGATCCGCGAGCTTGCGCCGGGCAAGCTCGAGAGTGATCCGTCGCGCTCCCCAATACGGACGCGACCGGCGCAGCTCCAACACCGCCGCCTCCACCACCGCCGGCATCTGATGCGGACACGACACCGGCCGATGCGACCGGTCCGGCAACCCCTCCAACCCGGCCTGCTCATACCGCGCCAGCCAGCTGTGAACCGTCTGCCGGCTCACCCGCCACTGCGCCGCGACTTCCTTAATCGTGCGGCCCTCCGCGATCACCGCGAGAACCGCCTGATAGCGCTGCTCAGCCACGCTCATCTCCCTCATGCCGAGGGAGTGTCAAGAATCAACCGAAGTAGCTGTCAAGCATCAGCCGAAGACATGTAAAGCATCAGCCGAAGCCCAAACGTCAAGCGTCAGCCGAACCTTCACACCACAATTGCGCGCTCGGAGGGATTCGAACCCCCAACCTCTTGATCCGTAGTCAAGTGCTCTATCCGTTGAGCTACGAGCGCTGGGTTCCGGCGGACCCGCCACCGGCATCGAGCCAGCCTACCGGACCTGCTCGTCCTCGCGTCGAACGCAGATCGACGGCTAGTCTCTGCGAGCGCAAAGCCTTTGCGGCAAAAGAAAACATTGACCTTGCCGCGGTACACAACCAAACTGCCTCTACTGTCGTCTGACTAAGCGTCCACGTCCTTCCCCGTCCCGACGAACGAAAGTCGACATGCCGCGCAACGAGTTCGGTCGCTATCCGGCTGCCCGCAAGAACCGCCTCGATCTGACCCGTCGTGGTCTGCTCGGCGCCGCCGCGGTGATCACGGGCGCGGGCGTCGCCGACCTCCTGCACCGAGGTGGGTCAAAGGGGACACCGCGAGCCTCCGCAGCGTCAAAGACCGGGCTGAACACGCACGTGAGCGACGGTTCCGAACCACCTGTGAGCTCCGGCAGCCACCGCCCGTCGACCCACTCGAGCGTGCCGGCGCACCACGGATCCGGCGACGCGCCCCCGCCACATGCTCACACCGACAGCACAAAGCCTCGACATCACGTTGAGGTCCATGGTCATGAGTCCGGCGACGCGGCGCACGCGCACGTCGTCGACCAGGTCGTGCTCCCGCCGGCCAAGGTGCGGGTCCGCACCCGCCCCGTCTACTACGTCGACCAACTCGTCCACGACGCTCCGCCGCATGCGATCGCCCTCACCGTCGACGACGGGCCGGATCCGCTCTACACGCCGAAGGTGCTCCGGCTGCTCGACAAGTACCGGATGCAGGCGTCGTTCTGCATCGTCGGAGCCCATGCTGAGGCCTACCCGAAACTGATCCGGGACATCCACCGAGCCGGGCACGTCATCGTCAACCACACCTTCACGCACGTCCAGCCGTTCAACCGGCAGACCCAGCGCCGGATCGTGAACGAGATCACCCGCACCCAGCGCGCGATCGAACAGGCGACGAAGGTCACCCCGCGGTTGTTCCGTGCGCCGGGCGGGGCATGGTCACCGTTCATCTTCCGCGCGATCGCGTCGTACGAGCTCATCCCGCTCGACTGGGACATCGACCCGATGGACTGGGCCATGCCCGGCACCCGCCGGATCGAGCACCGGATGCTGCAGGGTCGCCCGAACGACATCGTGCTGTGCCACGACGGCGGGGGTAACCGGAGCGAAACGGTCCGGGCGCTGCGCAAAGTGCTGCCCGAGTGGAAGCACCGCGGCTACGTGACCATCCCGCTGGTCGTCCCTGCCGAGGCGCTGGTGCCGCCGGCTCGATCGATGCCGCCGCCGTCGGACTTGCCCTCCCCGTCGTCGGGGCCGTCCGAATCACCGACCTCGAGCGCAACTCCCTAGCCCCGCGGCCAGCCAGGCCGTCTCGGCCGTCCGGTGCGCGCGCAAAGGCTCGCACCAATGGCCCATGCGTGGGGCGATAACACTACCGATGGGCCACAGGTGTGGCCGAGCACCACCGATGGGCCACAGATGTGCATCCGGGCTAGCGCGCGGGCACGTCTGCGACAGCGGCCAGCAGCAGCGCCAGGTCGGGATCGGCGAGCAAGCCCGCTTGGTGCAACCGCTGGAGCAGGAAGACCGGACTATCCGATCGCGAGGCCGCACCGCTTCGGTGGGCGCTATAGGGCAGGGCGGTCTCAGAAACGCTGCGAACCAGGCTGCGAAGCTCGAGGGCGACCGCGATGTAGAGCGCGCCGGTGATGATCGCCCAGAAACCAAGCACTGTAATCGCCAGCCCCAGGCTGAAGGCCGGACGGCGCATCGCCCACATCCCGAGCAGTACCTCGATGATCCCGATCGCGAGGACCAGTCCCCAGTGCCGAATCTCGCGCCGCGCAACGACCGCGCCGACCGCGTTGAATACCCCGGACACCGTCAGCCACGCGCCGATGAAGATCGCCAACACCAGCAACGAGGGCCCCGGCCAGGCAAGCAGCCAGAAGCCGGCAATCACACCCGCGACGCCGGCGAGGACGCCGAGCCAGGTCGGCGCTCGACCCTCGGCTGCGTTAAGGCCGATCGCCACGCCCCGAAATATGAAAATGAACGCCGCGAACACGGCCAGTTGCGCCACCGTCCACGGCGTCGACAACACGATCAGCCCCGCGGCCACCGACACGATTCCGGCGATCAGCGGCACCAGCCAGCTGCGACGCATCGACCGCCTTGTCCAGCCAGTCCTATCGACCTGCTTCGAGCGCGTCACCTCACAGTCACCGCCTAATCCCGTACGTCGCGACTGCCTGACGGCGCGGTTGCGCCGAGCGTCATCCTGCTTCCGCCGGCGCCGTCGCGCATCCCTCGTATGGATGGTTTGGCAGCCCACCGTCGAGGACGAGATCCAGATCAGGCTAGGGCGTGCGCTGGTCCGTCACGTCGATCGTGAGCCCCCTGATGCTGACTGGGCTCTCAGCGCTGTCGAACTCCGTGACGCGACCGCTGCTGTACAGAACTCGGACACGACCGTCCACCCGGTTCACTCGGAACGTGCCGGCGAAATACCCCGCCTCGGCCATCGCGGCCGGCCACTCGACTATGAGCGTGAGCCGGTCGTCGGGGTGGATCCGCTCAAGGATTCGCTCGTCGTCGAGCGGCTCACCTGCCGGAAGGTCGAACATCGCGTGGAGCTCGTCGGACCACTTGAGTGTCCTGGTCGGTATGTGGCGGAGCCAGGTACCGATCGCGAGGGGTGCGTCAGCGATCAGCGGCTTCAGGTCTGAGATGTCGATGCCTAGGCCGTACAGCAAGTTCGCGTCCTCGTCGGCGACTGTGCTCCAGCGTGTCCACTTGAACGTGCCGTTACGGCAGAGGACGCGGACGTCATAGCCGAAGCGCGTGCCACCCGTGCTCATCAAGCGGTCGCCGTCCTCGACCATCGCATGTTGATCCTCGGGGTGCAGCAACTCCCAGTAAGGCACCGCCCGGAGCTCGTCCTCGGTCCAGCCCAGCGCGTCGGTGTAGGCCGCGTTTGTGGCGATGAGGAACCCATCGTAGGAGCCGACACCCATCATCGCGAGCGGCGTGGCCCAGAATCGGAGCCCGTGCGCCGCTCCCGACAGAATGTCTGAACTCACGATGACCTCCCGGGTGGCTCCAGACGACCTGATCTCCGGATCGGAATCCTCCAGGCTTACCCGCGCCGACGAGAAGGCGAACATTCGAGCTGCTACTCGAACTGGGGAAGTGACCGCCCCGTGCCGGACTCGTTCACTGACAACGAGGCGAGTAGCCCGGAGGCGAACGTAGTGGACGACGACCAAGTGAACGCGCGCCGACGATCGCGACCAGCGCGACGCATCGAGCGTTCGAGACCGGAGTCGACGGGGGGATCGGGACGATGCGTGTGGCTCTGATCGCACCGCCATGGGTGGCTGTCCCGCCGCCCGCATACGGGGGAACGGAGGCGGTCATCGACCGTCTCGTCCGTGGTCTCCTGGGCAGTGGCCATGAGGTGGTGCTCGCCGCTGCCAACAACAGCTCCTGCCCGGTCCCACGGGTGCCGGGCACCGAGCATGCTCCTGACCGGGCAAGTCTCTGCACCGACGTCGCGACCAAACTTCGCCACGTCCTCACCAGCTATGCGGCCCTCGACCACGAAGACGACATCGTGCACGGCACGACCACACACTCGCCAGGCCGTTGCTCGGGCGCCGGCCGGTGGGCGCCTCCGACGCGAGTGCCCATCGGCGAATTCCCTCTCAGGCGGAGTGAGCACGCGCCGAAGAACAATCACCGTCGGCCCGCCTCCGTGCGGGCAGTTGCCTCAATGGCAGCACGCAGTACCGGGTATTCGAACGCACCGTTATGGCGTACGCCGTTAATGAAAAAGGTCGGGGTGCCATTGACCCCGCTGCGGACACCGGTCAGGAAGTCGGCTCGGACTCGTGGCGCGTGCACCCTTTCCACCAAGTCCCGGGCAAACCTTCGCTCATCCAGCCCGAGAGCGCGCGCGGACGCGAGCAGGTCCTCGTCCTCGAGGGCGGGGCTGTTCGAGAACAGCAGGTCGTGCATCGGCCAGAACCGACCTTGCGCGTTTGCCGCCTCTGCCGCTTCTGCCGCGGGCTCGGCGCGCGGATGTACCGTCGTGAGCGGGAAGTGCCGGAAGACGTACCGGATCGGCGGCCGGTCTGCCTGCAGCAACGCTGCGACCATCGGGTGCGCCTGCACGCAGAACGGACACTGGTAGTCGCCGTACTCGACCAGCGTCACCGGGGCGTTGGCCGCGCCGGTGATGTGGTCGCGGGAAGGGTCGACCGGGTCGGTGAGGCCGCCCGTCACCTCCTCGTAGTCCGCCCACTGCGTCGTCATGCCATCACCTTCGCTCGCTGGGACAGCGACTCGAGCGCGCGCAGAACCCCGTCGGCGCCGGGGTTCACGCCGACCGGCGCGACGTAACTCCAGTCGACAACACCGTTACGGTCGAGTACGAACAGTGCGCGCGCGCTCGTCCCCTCGCTCTCCCGATATGCGCCGTACGCGCGCGACACCTCACCTTTCGGCTCGAAGTCCGCCAACAGCGGATAGGTCAGCTTCCGGTCCTTCGCAAACGCGAAATGGCACCACGCTCCATCGACCGAGATGCCGAGCAACTCGGCGTTGAACCGGCGGATCTCAGGAAGCACCTCCTGGAACAGGACCATCTCGTCGCCGCAGACCGGGCTCCAGTCGGCCGGATAGAACGCAAGCACAACCGGCTGACCACGGAAGTCGGAAAGGGTGACCTTCTGGTCAGGCGTGCTCGGCAGCGAGAAGTCGGGCGCCTGCGCGCCATTCGGCAGCACGCTGGTGGCCGAGGACAGTGCAACGCTGACCGCTTCCGCGCACACCACACGTATTGGTTGTTGCTGTATCCGGACCTACCAACCCGGGGGATGCGGACACGGGTCGATGTCCGCAGGGTGGGCGGTATGGCCAAAGCAGCAGGCATCGACCTCGGAACCACCAACTCGGTGATCGCCGCCGTCGAGAACGGCGAGGCAAGGGTGCTCCCGAACGCGGAGGGTTCACGGACAACGCCCTCCGTCGTCGCGTTCACCGAACGGGGTGACCGCCTCGTCGGACAACTCGCCCGCCGGCAAGCGATCCTCAACCCGAAGGGCACGATCTACTCGGCCAAACGCTTCATCGGGCGCAGGTACGACGAGGTCACGAGCGAGATGAACGCCGTGACTTTCGAGGTCGCGCAGGGGCCGGACGGGGCCGCGAGGTTCAAGATCCGCGACAAGCTGTATGCCCCCGAAGAGATCTCCGCCATGGTGCTGCGCAAGCTCGCGGACGACGCGTCGAAGCAGTTGGGTGAGAAGGTCACCGAGGTGGTCATTACGGTTCCGGCCTACTTCAACGACGCGCAACGGCAGGCCACGAAGGATGCCGGCCGGATCGCCGGGCTCGAGGTTCTCCGCATCATCAACGAACCGACCGCGGCAGCGCTGGCATACGGGCTGGACAAGCGTGAGCACGAGACCGTGCTCGTGTTCGACCTGGGTGGCGGAACGTTCGACGTGAGCATCCTCGACGTTGGTGACGGGGTTGTGGAGGTCCGGTCGACCTCAGGCGATACCCACCTCGGCGGGGACGACTTCGATCGGCGCATCGTCGACTACCTCGCCGATGAGTTCCAGAAGAGCAACGGCATCGACCTGCGCAAGGACCCACAGGGCTTGCAGCGGCTGTTCGAGGCGGCGGAGAAGGCGAAGGTCGAGCTGTCCTCCGTCACGCAGACCACGATCAACCTGCCATTCATCACAGCCGACGCGTCTGGGCCGCAGCACCTCAACACGACGCTAATGCGATCGACATTCGAGAAGATCACCTCGGACCTCGTCGAGCGCACGATGGAACCGGTCCGGCAGGCGATGGCCGACGCCAAGCTGACGGCCAACGACATCGACGAGGTCATCCTCGTCGGCGGGTCGACGCGCATCCCGGCGGTGCAGGACGTCGTACGCCGGCTCACCGGTGGCAAGGACCCAAACATGTCGGTCAACCCCGACGAGGTCGTCGCGATCGGTGCGGCGATCCAGGCGGGAGTGCTGAAGGGCGAGGTCAAGGACGTCGTACTCCTCGACGTCACGCCGCTGTCGCTCGGGATCGAGACGCTCGGCGGGGTCATGACGAAGGTAATCGAGCGGAACACGACCATCCCCGCTCGGCGCACCGAGACGTTCAGCACCGCGGAGGACAACCAGACGGCCGTCGATGTCGTCATCTTGCAGGGAGAGCGCGAGCGAGCTGCCGACAACCGCGTGCTCGGGAGGTTCCGGCTCGAGAACATCCGCCCGGCTCCACGCGGGGAACCTCAGATCGAGGTCACGTTCGACATCGACGCAAACGGCATCCTCCACGTCTCCGCTCGTGACAAGGACACTGGGGCTGAGCAGAGCATCACGGTCAGCGAGAGCAGCAATCTCGACAAGACCGAGGTCGAGCGGATGGTCCGCGACGCCGAGCAGCACCGCTCGGAGGATGAGCGGATCCGGCAGGAGGTCGACGCCCGCAACGCGCTGGATGCGGCGGCATACCAGGTGGAACGCCGACTAGGGGAGCTTGGGGATGCCGTCCCGACGAATGAGAAGGCGCGGGCGGAGATGTTGATCCAGGATGCCCGGCAGGCGGTGCAGGACGAAGCACCACTCGACCGGTTGCGCTCGCTCACCTCGGAGCTCCAGCAGGTGTACCAGAGCATCGGCGCATCCGGACGCGAGCCCTATCCCGACGAGGCGGACGGCGCGGGTCCTTCGGGCGGTGAGGCGCGGGCCGAGGACGACGACGTCATCGACGCCGAGTTCACCACCAGCTAGAGCCGATGACCGGCAACCAGCTACCGACCGAACAGCAGCCACCGAGCATCGAAGCCCAGACTGACCAGTCCAGCCCGGAGGTGGCTGAACTGCGAGCGCGCGTCGCCGACCTCGACGACAAGTGGCGACGCGCTCTCGCCGACCTCGACAACCTGCGAAGGCGAACTGCGCGCGACACCCAACGTGCCTTGGCCGAGGATCGTGCTCGGCTCACCGCGCAGTGGTTACCCGTGGTTGACAACCTCGAGCTCGCGTTGCAGCACGCTGACGCGGACCCGGCGGCGATCGTGCCGGGCGTCCAGGCCGTGCTCTCCCTCGCCGTCGACCTGCTTGAGCGGCTCGGCTACCCGCGCCGGGACGACGTCGGCCAGAGCTTCGACCCGACGCACCACGAGGCGGTGAGCACGGTGCCGACCGACGAGGTTCCGGAGGGCACGGTCGTGCACGTCGTCCGGCCCGGTTACGGCGACGACGCGCGACAGCTGCGGCCGGCTTCCGTGGTGGTGGCTTCGAGGCCGGGCTGATGGCCACTACGACCCGTGACTTCTACGACGTTCTCGGTGTCCCGCGCAACGCCGATGCGAAGCAGATCCAGCGGACGTACCGCAAACTCGCCCGGCAGTTCCACCCGGACGTCAACAAGGACCCAGCGGCGGAGGAACGGTTCAAGGAGATCTCTGAGGCCTACGACGTCCTGTCCGATCCGGACGCACGACGCAGGTACGACGCCTTCGGCCCCGACTTCCGCCGCGTACCCGAAGGAGTCGATCCCGACACCTGGGCGCGGGCGCAGCGTGGACCGCAGCCCGGAACGTCGCGGGGCGCAGCAGACGGTTTCGAGGACATTCGGTTCGGCGGCGACGTCGACATCGACGACCTCCTCAGCGGGATCTTCGGGCGCCGCGGCCGGCGCGGCTGGGGCACCGTCCGCGGGGCCGACCAAGAGACCGAGATCGAGGTCAGCGTGGAGGAGGCTTACCACGGGGGACGCCGGAAGCTGAGCATCAGCGGTCCCGAGGGCCCGCGAACCGTCGAGGTGACGATCCCCGCCGGCGTCACGGACGGCCAACGGATTCGGCTCGCCGGTCAGGGCGGCCAGGGCAGCGGCGGGGCCGCTGCTGGAGATCTTTACCTCGTGGTACGGCTGGCGCCGCATCCGCAGTACCGCGTCGAGGGACGCAACATCTACGTCGACGCGCCGCTGACGCCCTGGGAGGCCGCGTTGGGTACCTCCGTCGCAGTCGACACGCCCGGTGGCGAGGCGAAGGTCAAGGTGCCTTCGGGCACGTCGTGCGGGCGCCGGTTGCGACTACGCGGGCGAGGGCTGCCGAACCCACGCGGCGAACCTGGCGACCTCTATGCGGAGGCAAAGATCCTGGTTCCGAAGCGACTCTCGGCGGACGAGCGCCGGCTGTTCGAAGAGCTCGCCACCGCTTCGACCTTCGACCCGCGGAGTCGGCGATGA
The DNA here is from genome assembly GCA_035504215.1 of Mycobacteriales bacterium. Taxonomy (NCBI): domain Bacteria; kingdom Bacillati; phylum Actinomycetota; class Actinomycetes; order Mycobacteriales; species Mycobacteriales bacterium. The sequence goes on along the minus strand of DATJSI010000090.1, from coordinate 28,983 downwards.
CGACCTACGCATTGACCCGGCCGTTGCGACTCGACCTTGACGCGTTCGCTCGCGCCACCGGCTGCCACCCGGAGTTCGTCCTGCAGCTGGTGGACCTGGGCCTTCTCGACGCCGCGTCGTCGTCATCCGTCGACCTGTGGTTCACCCCCGAACAGGTCCTCGTCGCGGCGAGACTTCGCAGGTTGCGGGCCGGATTCTCGCTCAACTACGCCGCCCTCGGTCTCGTCGTCGACCTGCTCGACCGCATCGCCGAGCTCGAGGCGACTACCCGAGCCCGCCGAGTCCACCAGTCCCGCGGAGGCCCGTCATGGACATGAATCGACTCACGCAGAAGTCGCAGGAGGCGCTGCACGACGCGCAGACGAAAGCGCTGCGGTTCGGTCACACCGAGGTCGACGGCGAGCATCTGCTGCTGGCGTTGCTCGATCAGGCGAACGGGCTCGCGCCGCGGCTGCTCCTGCAGGCCGGGGCAGACGTCGAGCAGTTGCAGGCGGCGACCGAGGCGGAGCTGTCACGCCGGCCACGGGTGACCGGGCCCGGCGCGGCACCCGGCCACGTGTACGTGACCCAGCGCCTGAGCCGATTGCTCGACACGGCTGACCGCGAGGCGAAGCGACTCAAGGACGAGTACGTCTCAGTGGAGCACCTGCTGATCGCGCTGGTCGAAGAAGGAGCGGAAACCGGCGCCGGCCGCGCGCTGCGCGAACAGGGCGTGACCAGGGATCGGTTCCTGCAGGCTCTCACCTCGATCCGCGGGAACCAGCGGGTCACCTCGGCGATGCCCGAAGTGACCTACGAGGCGTTGGAGAAGTACGGACGCGACCTGGTCGCTGACGCGAGGGCCGGCAAGATCGATCCGGTCATCGGGCGGGACTCCGAGATCCGCCGGGTGGTGCAGATCCTCTCCCGCAAGACGAAGAACAACCCGGTCCTCGTCGGCGACCCCGGTGTCGGCAAGACCGCGATCGTCGAGGGCCTGGCGCAGCGGGTCGCGAACGGCGACGTGCCGGAGGGACTGCGCGACAGGACGATCTTCGCGCTGGACATGGGATCGCTGGTCGCAGGCGCGAAGTATCGCGGCGAGTTCGAGGAGCGGCTCAAGAGTGTGCTCAACGAGGTGAAGGCCGCCGACGGTCGGATCCTGCTGTTCGTTGACGAACTGCACACGGTCGTCGGTGCGGGCGGTGGGCCGGAAGGCGCGATGGACGCCGGCAACATGCTCAAGCCGATGCTCGCCCGCGGTGAGCTGCACATGATCGGTGCGACGACGGTCGATGAGTACCGCAAACACGTCGAAAAGGACGCCGCCCTCGAGCGCCGCTTCCAACCGGTCCTCGTCGACGAGCCGTCCGTGGAAGACGCAATCTCAATCCTGCGCGGGCTGCGGGAGCGGTTCGAGGTGTTCCACGGCGTAAAGATTCAGGACAGCGCGTTGGTCTCTTCAGTCGTGCTGAGCTATCGCTACATCTCCGACAGGTTCCTGCCCGACAAGGCGATCGACCTCGTCGACGAGGCCTGCGCCATGCTCCGAACCGAGATCGACTCCATGCCGGCAGACCTGGATGAGCTCACCCGACGCGTGATGCGGCTTGAGATCGAGGAGACCGCGCTGGCGAAGGAGACGGATGCCGCTAGCAAGGCTCGACTCGAGGAGCTGCGTAAGGAACTCGCCGACCTGCGGGCGGAGGCCGACGCGATGCGTGCACAGTGGGAGACCGAACGGCAGGCTCTGCGGCGGGTGCAGGAACTGCGTCAGGAGCTCGAAAGCGTTCGACAGGAGGCCGAGCGGGCAGAACGCAACTACGACCTCAACCAGGCGGCGGAGCTCCGGCACAGTCGCCTGCCCGAGCTCGAGCGGCAGCTGCAGGCGGAGGAGCGGCGGCTGGACGAACGCCTCGGCGGCAGGCGACTGCTCCGCGAGGTTGTCACCGAGGATGAGATCGCGGCAATCGTGTCGCGATGGACCGGGATCCCGGTGAGTCGGCTCCAGGAGGGTGAGCGCGAGAAGCTGCTGCGACTCGACCAGATCCTCCACGAGCGCGTCGTGGGCCAGGACGAGGCAGTGCAGCTCGTCGCGGACGCGATCATCCGGGCGCGTTCCGGTATCAAAGACCCGCGCCGACCCGTCGGGTCGTTCATCTTCCTCGGCCCAACCGGTGTCGGCAAGACCGAGCTCGCCAAGACACTTGCAGCGACGCTCTTCGACGCCGAGGACAACATGGTCCGCATCGACATGAGCGAATACCAGGAGCGGCACACCGTCAGCCGCCTCGTCGGCGCCCCGCCCGGTTACGTCGGGTACGACGAGGGCGGTCAGCTGACGGAGGCAGTGCGCCGGAAGCCTTACTCTGTGGTGCTCTTCGACGAGATCGAGAAGGCCCACACCGACGTCTTCAACACGTTGCTGCAGGTGCTCGACGACGGGCGTCTCACCGACTCGCAGGGCCGCACAGTCGACTTCCGCAACACCGTTATCATCATGACCTCGAACATCGGCTCGCAGTACCTCATCGAAGGCGTGTCCGCAGCCGGCGAGATCAAGCCGGACGTCCGCGACACCGTGATGGGTGCGATGCGAAACCACTTCCGTCCAGAGTTCCTCAATCGCGTCGACGAGATCGTGCTGTTCAAGCCGCTCACGCTGGGCGAGATCGAACGCATCGTCGACCTCATGTTCAACGACCTCCGAGCCAGGCTCGACGAGAGGCGAATGACACTCGAGGTCACGGAGGCCGCGCAGCGCTTCATCGCCAATCAAGGCTTCGATCCCGTCTTCGGCGCCAGGCCATTGCGGCGGTTCATCGCGCGCGAGGTCGAAACACGCATCGGTCGAGCCCTACTACAGGGCAACGTCCCCGACGGCTCGACGATTCGCGTCGAGCTCTCGAACGGCGAGCTCACGATCACGTTCGATGCCCCGGCTCCGGCCGCTGCGGCCTGACCCGAGGAGCGTGTCATGACCCCCGCCGCAAGCACGGCGACAGTGAGCGCCTCCCGGATCGTCCGCTGCGAGAACTGCGGCAAGAACAACCGGGTGCCGGCGGTCGCGGACGGTATCCCCCGATGCGGCCAGTGCCGTAGTCCGCTGCCCTGGATCGCAGATGCGGACGATGCCACCTTCGAAGCGACCGCGACACACGTCCGTGTGCCGGTCCTCGTCGACCTGTGGGCGCCATGGTGCGGCCCGTGTCGGGCCGTGAGTCCGGCGCTGGAGCAGGTCGCGCGCCGGCTCGCCGGGCGGCTCAAGCTGGTGAAGGTCAACGTCGATTCGTCGCCGTCGGTCGCACAGCGATTCGAGGTCCAGGCCGTCCCGACACTGCTCGTCCTGAAGGATGGCAACGCGGTGGGACGTCAGGCCGGCGCCGCATCGGCACAGGCGCTCGAGGCGTGGGTGGAACGCACGTTGGCCGGGTCGTGAGAGCACGGCTTGTCGCCGAGGCGCTCGTGCCGACCGGAACGCGAACGCAGCGCGCGTTCCCGTCCGGCTGGCTGGTGAGCTCGGCCAACGACCTGCGCGTTCTCGGGCCGAGGCTGGAGGCCGAGATCCTCGTCCGGCTGCCCGCTCCCTCCGTCGGTGTCCATGCGGTCAGCCATGACCGCGAGTTCATAGTCATCGCCCTGACGGATCGCATCTGCCGCCTGAGCAGGCAGGAAGAAATCATTTGGGAGGCGCGGCATCCGAGGCGAGCACACGGTGCGGCCGGCGCCTGCTGGATCCCCGTCGATGACGCGGTGGCGTGGGCGACGGTGCCGGACGAGGCCGGGGCCGAGAGTTGGCACGTGCTCGACGCGAAGGACGGTCGGCTCATCGATGTCTGTCCGCTCGGCCCCACCGCCGCGTCGGCCGATCTGACCCGACACCCTGACGGCAGGCGGGTGGGTCTGACCCTCGAGGAAGGTGACAGCGCGACACGCGTCTGGTGGGGTGGCTGGCAGAGCGGGTGCGCCACCGCCCAGCAGATTGGCGAGGCAACCGGGCGGCGCATGGTCGACATTCGTCCGAGCGGTCACCAGTTCCTCACCCTCGCGACGGACAAGGCGGACGTCGCTGTCCACGATGTGGCCGACGGGCGGGCCACCGCGGAGCAGCATCCGCCGCCGTCATGGGGAGAGGACATCAGCTTCGACGCCCTAGCGGGCTACGTCACCGACGACATCGTGCTGGCAGGCTCTCTCGCGATGGAATCGCAGCTCGTCCTGCAGGCGGACGACCTGCGGTTCACGGACCTGCTCGACTACCCCGATGCCACACCGCACGGACCGATCCGGACCGCAGGTGATGGAACCTGGCTCACCCAGGACGAGGGATCGGGAGCGGAGGCACTGCTGCAGCTGTGGCGGACGCACTGACCGTCCCTGCTAGTCATTCGTGGGATGTCCGCCGCAGTTGAATGCCGGACGCTGGTCATAAGGGCGCAATGCCGTATCGGCATCACGTCGAGAGGTCTATGAGGAGTTGACATGACGACAGCTACCAGCACCGACCATGGTGAGATGATGCGCTCCGACCCCATGACCGAGTTCGCTCGCCTCACGCAGCCGTTGACGGATCCTTTCGGTGAGCAGTGGCCAAACTTCTCGGCGGTGCTGAACCGCGATGGCTTCACCCCACTCGCCGACATCGAGGACAACGACGGCGCTTACGTCGTCGACGTCGAGCTGCCGGGGGCCAACAAGAGCGACATCAACGTGGAGGTGGTGGAGCAGCGGCTTATCGTCAGCGGGGAACGGCGGGAGGCCGACCGAAGCGGGCGGCTTCGTCACCGTGCCCGCGGCTGGGGACGGTTCTACTTCGAGGTACGCCTTCCGGAGCGCGTGCAGCCCGGGAACGTCAAAGCCACGCTGAAGGACGGTGTGTTGCATCTCGAGGTCCCGAAGAACCAGACCGAAGGTCCCCGGCGCGTCGAGATCCAGGACACTAAGGATGCGCAATGACCCAGACAACGGAGGTCCCACAGCAGGAGCTGACCGGCGATTACGACATTGACCCGGCGCACAGCCGGATCGGCTTCGTCGCGCGGCACGCGATGGTCAGCAAGGTCCGCGGGTACTTCAGGGACTACCAAGGACGGGCCCATCTCGACTTCACCGACCCGACCAAGTCATCCGCCGAGCTGACCGTCGACATCGCCAGCATCGACACCGGCAACACCGACCGCGATGCCCACCTACGAGCGAACGACTTCTTCGACGCGCAGAACCACCCGCAGATGACGTTCCGCAGCACGAAGATCGAGATTCAGGGCGACGACTGCTACCGGATGACCGGCGATCTCACTCTCAAGGGACTGAAACGTCCGGTGGCCATCGACTGGGAGTACCTCGGCTCGGCGGTCGATCCGTTCGGCAACACCCGCGTCGGCTTCAGCGGACGGTCCACCCTCAACCGCAGGGACTGGGGAGTCGAGTGGAACGCTCCCCTGGAAGCCGGTGGCGTGCTCGTTGGTGACAAGGTGCAGCTCGACCTGGACGTATCCGCCATCAAGGCATCATCGACGACGGATTGACGTGGGCCGGCAGCTGCGTGCATCGCCTGCGCCTATCATTCACCCCGGACGCGGTGACCTGCTCGACGTGGTCCTCATTGCGCTTGCTGTCGGGTACGCGTACGCCGGCTACCGGCGCGGCCTCGTCGCCGGCGCGCTGTCCTTCGGCGGATTCCTGCTCGGTGCCTACGTCGGCACGCTCGCCGCGCCAGACATCGCCCGACGCATCATGGGAGCCGGCGGGCCGAGCGCGATCAGACAACGGCTGGTGGCTCTTGCCGTGGTTGTCATCTTCGCCGCGATCGGCGAAAGGGTTGGCGCTATTGCCGGCGTACGACTGCGAAGGGTGCTGTCGTTCACGCCCGTCCGGTGGGCCGACTCGGCGGGCGGGGCCGTCCTCGGCGTGGTCGGCCTGCCACCATGCCGCCACCTGACGCGGGTGTTGTACCACCAGCCCTGCGGCGTGCGGGAGCGTCTTTGGTGAAGGTTTCAGGCATCGCGCCATCCTGCAGTCGCCAGCAGGAAGGATCGGGGTTTGTCTTTGCGCCTGACCATGTGATGACCAACGCTCACGTTGTGGCAGGCGTCCGTAACCCGCAGGTGGCGCTGCCGTCCCCAGGTGGCCGCGTCCTTCCGGCACGGGTCGTGCGCCAACCGGGGTCCAACCCCTCATGAAGCCGCGACTTGCTTAGCGCCGAACGGACTCCCAGCACCGCATCGTCCTTGGCCCGCTGGTTGGCGACATACTCGCGGTACGTCGTCCGGTAGACCTCGTTCCACTCGGCCCACGCCGCGTGGTCAAGCCAAGGATGGCCGCTGATCTCGGACGGGAAGACCTCGCGCTCATCGACGTAGCGGTAGGTCCAGTCGACCTTGCGTGCTAAGTCGAGCCAGTCGTCGCGTCGAAGCACCACGCGGCCATCTCCTCTCGCTCCGCCTCCTGCGCGTCAGGGCCGCCACTGTCGCTCAGCTCAAGCAGCTCGTCCGGGCTGAGGCAGTATGGGTTTTCCATCACCATCGTTCCGACGAGCACTCGCGGATGCGTCCGCAGCAGGTCGACGACGATGCCACCGCCGAACCGGGAGACGTCGTACAGGCAGATGATCACCTGCGGAAACAGGGGCAGGTAGCGGTTCATCTCGGATTCGAGAACGAGCAGCTCACGAGTATCCGGCACGACGTCGCGCAGCGACCAGACCTCGATCGCGCGCACGAGGTCATAACGCGCGTCGTACATCACCTCTGATATCGCCGACTTCCACGTGCTGATGACCTCAGGTGCGGAGAAGTCGCCCGAGCGCAGGTACATGTCCGCGGAGCGGATGATGTCGAGCTGCTTGTCGTCCCACGGTTGCAGTTCGTCGCCAGCACCGTCGTGGTCGCGCAGTGCCCTGGACACGTCCAACGGTTCCAGCCCGTCGACGACGCAGATGCACTTGTCGCCGTTGCGCAGGCCGGCCCGCAGGAAGGGGATCAGCACCTGATCACGCTGCGTCGTGTCGGCGTACAAGCCGCAGAGGTGGTCTCCTGGTTCCGCCTGGAGGGCGGTGATGCCGAGGTCGAACGGACTCGACACAAAAGCCCCCGTCCGCATTCGCTGGAAGGTCGGAGGCGGATGCCACCGGCCACGCGGGGCGCTGCTGTCCCGGGCGTAGCTGCCTGCTCACTCGCGACGACCATGTCAGACGGCCTGCGGCCGTCGCTCGGAAACATCATCCACGAACAGGTGCAGCCGCGAAAGTATCTCTGCGGACTCGTCGCTCAGTGCGCTGAACGAGAGCCGACCGTGACTTCCGCGCAGCCGCCGGGCGGCGATGACCAACGTGGCGAGACCCGCGGGGTCAGCGTCTTGGATCCCGCCGAGATCGAGGTCGATGCAGGTGACACCGGCGTCGATGAGATGGCCCAGGCGGCGTCGCACGGCCGACGCGTCGGTGCGGCACAGTGTTCCGCAGATCCGCACCTCCGCCAGGTCACCGGAGCGCCTGACGACGAACGATGCGTCCTCCGTCCAGTGGTCGCTCATTGCCCCGCCGCGGCGAGCCGATGCGACGAGGTCGGCTCGCGATCGGGCCCATGCTCGTTGGCCAGTCGGACGAGCTGCACGCGACTGCTGATCTCGAGCTTCCGGAACACCTGCCGAAGGTGGAACGCCACGGTGTGCGGGGACAGGTACAGCCTGGCTGCGGCCTGCCGGTTCGTGAGACCGTCCACAACGAGGCCCACCACCCGCAGCTCGGTGCCCGTCAGGCTGTCCCAGCCGAAGAGGGGCCGGTCCGCGCAGGACCAGTGCCTCGGCCGCGCGCCGAGCGCGCGCATCCGTGCGCGGACCCGGTCGAGGTCGTGCTCTGCCTCGACCTGCTGATACGCCGCGCGCGCGCCGTAGCTGCTCGAGCGCACCGTCGTCGTCACCGCGCTCGACGAGGGCTATGGCTGCATCCTCAGCGGCCGACCCGCGCGACCAGCAGTCCACGTACCGTAGCGAGGCGGCGATCAGCCGCTGCGGATCGCGGTCGAGGACCCCCCGCGCATGCTCGGTCGCCGTGGCCAAACAAGGCTCGTTCGGGCAGTCCGCGGCGAGCGCCGCCGACGCCGCCACCACGGCCTTGGCCCGCGCCCGATCGGACAGGGCGATGGCGGCTCGGACCAGCCATGCAGCCGACGTCGGGTCGCGGACGAGGCCACCGAGGTCGAACAGCACCGTGTCGAGCCGCTTCTCCAGGCAGCGCGTGTAGCCGTGAGCGTCGTTGCCGTCGCGCATCGTCATTCGGGCACCTCGCTCTCTCCTGGAGCATCCTGCCCACTGCGACCGAGGGGATACTTTGTCCGGACCCGACCAAATCGGGCGACTCGCCTGTCCGCCCAGGACAGGAGCTGATCAAAGATCGCGGATCTCCTGGAGCGTGCGCCAGGTGCGGGCAGCGATCTGGAGGTTGAACCGCACCTCCGGATCACGGAGATCACAGCCGGACAGCTCGCGGATCCGCTGCAGCCGGTACTTCAGCGTGCTCTGGTGCACCGACAGGGCAGTCGCGGCTCGCTCCTGGTGACCGCCGGAGTCGAGGTAGACGCTCAGCGTGAGTGTGAGATCGGTGCTCCGCTGCTGGTCGTAGTCGATCAATGCGCCGAGCCATTGCCGCACAATCCGCTCCGCCGCGGCCGTGTCGCCCGCACCGACCAGCCGGTAGAGGCCGAGCTCGTCGAAGACGGTGACGCCGCCGACGTCGGAGTCACGCTGAAGCCGCAACCCGAGCTGAGCCTCCCGGTAGGAGCGGGGCAGCTCCGGGATGCCCTCGCACGGGCCGCCGACACCGACGCGGCATCGGCCACCGGGCATCTTCGCGAGGGCTGCGTCGCGCAAGTCCCTCCACGGCTGCCCGGTGGAACACACCAGCACGACCAAGCCTTCGCGCTGGCCGACCAGGCAGGCGAGGTCGCAGTCCACCGCGGCCTGCCGCACCGCCTGGAAGAACGTCTCGTCGTCTCCTCGCCGCGTCCTGCCCTCGACGACAACCACGACCTGCAGCGCTGAAGGGTCGACGCCCACTGCCTCGACGCGGCTGCGGACGGCGGCCAGCGTGGTGCCGGTCACCAGGAGGTCGGCGAGGTCGCCGCCGAGACGCAACTCGGTCTCCGTGATGCTACGGGCTCGCATCAGCTCGATGCTGAGCACGGTTGCGGCATATTCCAGCGCCACCCGCTCGAAGTCGTCGACAGGCGACGCCGCACCGACCAACGTGATGACCCCCAGCGGTTCGGCGCGTGCGCGTGCCAACGCCGCGAGACCGCGGTCCACTGGGAGTGCCCCCGCGGCCCTCAGCAACCGGCTGATGTCACGTTCCCTCGTTCGCGTCTGCGTAGACGGATACGGATCCGGCTGCCCCGGGCCGATCCAAACGCCGAGACGACCGGCGAGATCTTCGATGATGACCGAATGCCCGGTGAGTTGGTTGAGCGCCTCCGCGACGCCACGATCGCCGGTGCCGCTGAGCGCAACCTGGGTGAGCGTGCGGTGCATGGCCATGTTCCTCGTCAGCGCGTCCAGCGACTGCTCGAGCTGCATGTTCGCCACCCGTAGCTGCTCGGCAACGGCCCGCTCCATCGCGTGTAACCGGGCTACCCCGATCGCGATCCCGGCTTCCTGCACAAGCGCGCGCAGCAGGAACTGTTCGTGCTCGTCCGGCGCCTTCGCGGCGGCCATGACGAAGAATCCAAAGGCGCCTTGCTGCCCGGTCAGCGGGTACGCCCATGCCCAGGAGTGGCGCGCGGCCGTCACGGCCCCGCCCGCGGCGGTGAGGCCCGCCACCTGACGGTCGAGTGCATGGCCGGGCTCATACGGGCTACCGCCCGGGGGCTCGAGCCGTCGGCCGTCGAGATAAACCGCCACCGTCTGGGCGTGGGCAAGCGAGACACTTGCCGTGGTAGCGAGCTCGATGATGTGGTTCTCGTCGAGTTCGGAGATGAGCACCAGCGACAGCGCGAGCAGGCCGCGCAATGAAGCCAGTTGCATTCGTGTGGGAGCGAACGCCGTATCACCTCCAGCGCAGACAGAATCAGCGCGGATGGCCTGGCTAGCGAGCATTCTCTGCTGGATCGAGTTGAGCCACTCTCTCGCCGGGTTCTCCCGACGAGACTCAGTATCTCCTTACGGTCCTGGCCTACCCGTCCCCAGGGCCCCTACGCGCGCCGCCGCATTCGGCCTCGAGGTCATGCCCACACGTTCGAGGGATGCGGACCCGACGCCCGCGCCCTACGCTGATGCGGGTATGGCCACGCCGTGCACCGGCCCTGCGGGTCGCGGACGAGAACGACGCGCAAGCGACCGTCGTCGGACACCCATCGTGACTACCGAAACGCCCCGGCAGCCACGGTCGGGCGGTCGCCAGGGCGACCTGCCGAGAAGCCACGTACCGCGGTCCGCGGTTGCATGGCGCCAACTCATGACTGCGGTAGCCGCCGGGGGCGGGGCCGCGCTCGTCGTCTGCCTAAGCACCGGACTCCAGCTGGCGTACGGCGTCATGGTCGGCTGGAACGTCGCCGCTACGACCTACTGCGTCGCCGTCTGGGTCACCAGTTGGCGGCTCACGCCTGAACTGACAGCTGAGGTCGCGGTGCACGAGGATCCATCCCGGTCAGCGACCGACGGTCTGCTGCTCGTCGCGGCCGTCGCCAGCATCGCCTCGGTGACGTTCGCGCTCGCGGACGCGGCGAGCTTCCACGGCTTCGGGCGGGCGTTCCGGATCGTGGCGGGAGTCGCCTCGATCGTCTGCTCCTGGTTCCTCGTGCACACGATCTTCACGCTCAAGTACGCCCGGCTCTACTACCTCGACGAGGACGGCGGCATTGAGTTCAACATGGAGCAGCCCCCGGCCTGGAGCGATTTCGCCTACTTGGCCTTCACAATCGGAATGACGTTCCAGGTATCCGACACCGATCTGCAGACCACGCTGCTGCGGCGGCTGGCACTGAAACACATGGTGCTTTCCTACCTGTTCGGCGCTGTCATCGTTGCCGTAGCGATCAATCTGCTCGCCGCCCACGTCGGGTGATCAGCACCGGAAACCCATCGGCGGCGATTCGTCGCCTCTGCTTTTTCGTTCGGCCCACGACACCACGACCTCATGAGTATCGGACTGCCGCCTGTCGCCACGGTGCCGCCGATCACGCTCGCGAGTTGCTTCTCGCTGGTAAAAGCGGAGGTCAGCAGCCTGCGGACGAGGCGTGTAGCCAAGTGTGGTGCAAGGCGTGGCCACGAGCGTGTTAGGCGAATGACACCGTCAACTGCAACCGCTGGATCAGAAGGTTGGGGTTCGAGTCGCTCCGACCACCTCCGATCGCGCCTCTGCGATCTCACGAGACATCTAGGACGCGGGCCCGTGCCTGGTGGCGTAGCCGATGCGGAGGTCGAGGTCCTGGGATCAGTACCGGGACAGGGGTTCCGGCATGGTCTCGACCGATGCCGACGTGGTGCAGGCGGCGGCTGCGTCGCAGGCTGACCGGCGACAGCAGACTGACCGACCTGACGGTGCGCCGACCCCAATGCTCGTGTTGTCGTCGAAGGGACCACTTGATTACCAGAGGAGGAATCGTGACGACCTACGCAGTGGACTCACCTATGCGCAAGCAGGTACTCGGCCACTACCGCAGCTACGAGCTCGCGCAAGCGGATGTCGACAAGCTGGCCGATCACAAGTTCCCGGTCGAGCACGTCGCCATCGTCGGCAGCGACCTGCGGCTGGTGGAGCTGGTGACCGGCCGCTGGACGGCGGCCAGGGCGACGCTCTACGGCGCGGCGGCCGGTGCGTGGTTCGGCGTCCTGGTCGGAATCGTATTCTGGATCGTCAGTCCATGGGCCGGCAGCGCGGTGCTTTCCGGCGCCATCCTGGGCCTCATCATGGGCGCGATCTACGGCGCCGTCAGTCACGCGCTGTCCGGCGACCGGCGCGACTTCGCGTCGACGTCCAGGATCGAAGCTTGCCGGTACGATGTCCTCGTCGACGAGCCTTACATCAACGATGCGATCACGGCCCTCAACGGCGGTCTCGACGGTCCACCGGCCCGATCCTCGACCGCGTCCCCCGGTCAGCGTGCCAAGTGACGCCTCTTGGAGCACTCGGATGGTCGCGGTCCGCGCAACCCTCGGAAGGACAGGGACTACACCGCCGCGCAGCAGAGCGGCGCCGGCTTGAGCGATAGGCCGCCCGCGCCGAAGGGTTGACGGTCTGAACTCCAACCCAGCTGCGTGCGCTTCGACCTGCCCGGCGGCGGCGCCGAAGGGTTGTCCGTCGCACCGGTGAGCACCAGTCCTTCCTCAACATCCTCGGGTGGCACGGCGTCTGCGGCACTGCTCCCGCATGGCAACCGCGCGCTCGAGTGGATCGAGCCTGACTGCGATTCCCTACGGCGACGGGCTTGTCGGTCTCGGGATCTACGGGCTGGCCGCCGACCCGTCGTGACTCATCGGCGGTCGGTGACGTGATCGCGCGGTGGGTCGGCCGCTTATCGAGTACGACGAGGAGCACGGGACGAATCTCGGCGAGACTCTCTCGCGGGCTACCTCGAACACGGCGCGACCTACGACGCGACGTCTAAAGCCCTGACCATCCACCGCAGCACCCTGCGCTACCGGCTCCCGCGGCTCCGGGAGATCTCGGGCCCGATCTGAACAGCTCAAACCCGCGCTTCAACCTCCACAGTTGGCGACTCGTGCGCTGTCGATTCTCGAGGAATAGCGGCGCTGTTCCTAACACACCGCCGACGTGACGGCCGGATGTCTACCCGGACAGGGGATGCCCGGTCGGCGCTACCAGGCGACAGTCGAGTCCGTAAGCAGAAATTCTCGAGGGAAGGAGTAGGCAGATGACTACTGCGGTCGAAGCGCGGGCCGACGAGCAGATCCAGAAAGACGTGATCGAGGAGCTCAAGTGGGATGCCCCCGTGCAGCCCAACGAGATCGGCGTGATCGTCAAGGACGGAGTCGTGTCGCTCACAGGATGGGTCGACAGCTACACCAAGAGGTGGGCGGCGGAGAAAGCCGCGCGCCGGGTGCGTGGCGTCGTGGCGGTCGCCAACGACATCGAGGTGAAGCTGCCACACAGCGCTGAGCGCACTGACGCCGAAATCGCCGCCGAGGCCGCGCGAGCGCTCGACTGGGACACCACGATCCCGGAGGGCAAGGTCCAGGTCACGGTTTCCAAGGGCTGGGCGACCCTGCGCGGCGAGGTTCCCTGGCACTTCCAGCGGCTCGATGCCGAGCGAGCAGTACGCCGACTCAAGGGGGTCAAGGGGGTCACCAACCTGATCTCCGTCAAGCCGCTCGTGAAGCCGTCACCGGCCACCTTGAAGAGCAAGGTCGAGGGCGCGCTCTTGCGCAGCGCGGAGACCGAAGCGCGAAACATCGACGTACAGGTCGACGGCGGCACCGTGACCCTGAGCGGCAAGGTGTCTTCCTGGGCGGAACGACGCGAGGCGGAGCGCGCGGCCTGGAGCGCCCCGGGTGTGGTCGAGGTGAACAACAAGATCAAGGTCCGGCCTTTCGGCAACTGACCGACTGCACCCGGCAGGGACCGAGAGCTCACCGGACCTGGCGGTCGCCGGCAGCCAGTCGCGCGGTGGCCCGTCCGGTGATCTCGGTCGGCTCGAGTGGCATGGGAGCAGCGGCGGCTGCCAGGGTAGCTCGAGTTCACTGTGGTGGATCCGCGGCCTGCTCCAGCAAACGCAGTGCGCGTCGGCTCCGGCCGGACAGCCACTCAGATCGATGCGGGCCGCACCCTGAAGCGAGGCACCCAACTGATCATCTCTGGGTCCCGAGTGGGTGCCCTGGATGATGGATGCCCTCGACGAGGCAGCCGCGACAGGCGACGTCTACTTGTGGTCGGACGACAATCTCTCCAACGACTACTTCTTGCAGTCTCTCTCGTCGGACGTTCGTCGCCGGGTGGCGGAGTAACCGGGCGACGGGCGAGTGTGTTGTTTCAAAGGTTTCGACGATGAGTCGTTCTCGTTCAACATCCAGGCGACCCTGGACCTGTTCGCCCGACAGTTCGACCTCTTCAGCCGGCTACTTGCCAAGGGCCTCGACCTGTACGCATACACGACCTTTACCAGCCCGACCGCGGACGGTGTGCCGACTGCGATGCGGACGTTTGTCGACCGACTTCAGCGGATCTCCGAGGCACTTCCGTTGCGGACTGTGCCACTGGAGATCAGCTTCCCGCACCGAATGACAAGGGTGAAACATGCAAAAGCCCAGGTCAGCAGCGGAGGCTCCGGGATTTGAACCCGGGATGGGGGTGAACCCAAACCGCATTAGCAGTGCCCCGTCAGCGCGTCCGTAGGAGTCCAGGGTCGGCCCCAGCGGTCCGCCGGATCTGCGTTGTCGCAGGTCAGTGCGCCGCACCGGACGTCGACGGTCTTGAGTGGACTCGTGCGGACGGCTCCGAGTAGCGATCGAACTGCAACTGAAACTGCAACTGGGCTGCGCGCGCCGAACCCCGACCTAGCCGTAGCGTCGTGCCGCCGGCGGTGCCCGAAGACTGTGAATTGCTCACAGGTGAGTTGGGGGCAATCGGCCATCTACTGAGTTCAGTCGCCGCCAGAGCGGCGGTGCGACTCGACGAAGGGGATGGACGTCATGGGCAACAAAAAGATGTTTCTGAGCTTGATTTCGTGGGCGGCGTTCACGATCCTGGCCGACCACGGTGGCACCGGCTTCGTGCCGGTGGCAGCGGCGATCGCAGGCCTGATCGCGCTCGCGATCACGATCTTCAACACCCGTGGTTCGAAGTTGAAGCTGATCGACGCGACTGGCGTGGTGACCTTCGCGGCGATGACCGCGATCGCGTTCGTCGGCGACGACGCGGTGCGTCGGCACATTGTCGACTACGGTCGCGGGGGCTGCGCTCTCGTGCTCGGTCTGGTAATGCTGGCTTCGCTCGCGTTCACGCCGTTCACTGAGCAGTACGCGCGAGAGGCGACGCCGCGGCAGTACTGGACCTCGCCGATCTTTCACGCCGTTAACCGCAAGCTCACCGCAGTGTGGGCCGCGGCGATCATTGTGATGTCCGGTGGGCACTTCCTCTCCGGTTATCTGCAGGCGGCTGGCGAGCTGCACCGCCGTACCAACCTGGCTCTCAACTGGGTGCTCCCGGTCGTGTTGGTCCTGTTCGCGCTCAAGCAGACCAGCCGCATCACCAGCAGCGACGACGCCCCCGCGGCGCCGACGGTCACCGCCTGAGCGGCGCGACAGGCCGACCGGAACAACCAAAGGGGCATGAGATGACCACCACAGCCGTAACCGCAGCTCCGACAAGGGAGCTCGACCTTTCCGAGGTTGGCAGCGCCGCAGCCGGCGCGATCAGCCGGAGCCAGATGAATATGGTGTTCGCCACGGTCATGGTCGCGATGCTGCTCTCTGCACTCGACCAGACGATCGTGTCGACTGCGCTGCCAACGATCGTCGGTGACCTCGGCGGTGGCCATCTGTCGTGGGTGGTATCGGCGTACCTGCTCGCCGACACGATCTCGACCGTCCTGACCGGGCGGCTCTCAGACCGGTTCGGCCGAAAGCTTGTGCTTCAACTCTCGGCCGGGATGTTCGTCGTGGCCTCGGCGATGTGCGGCTTCGCGCACAGCATGACCTGGCTGATCGCATGGCGAGGGATCCAGGGTCTCGGCGCAGGCGGGCTCGGCGTCACCGCCAGTGCAGTGATTGCGGACGTTATTCCGCTGAAGGAGCGTTCGAAGTACCAGGGCGCGCTGGGCGCGGTCTTCGGGGTGGCGCTGGTCCTCGGGCCGCTGCTGGGTGGGTTGTTCACCGATCACCTCAGCTGGCGTTGGGTGTTCCTTGTCAACTTGCCGATTGGCATCGTCCTGATGGCGCTCGCCGCCATCACCATCCCGAAGATCAACGTTACGAAGCGGGCGCCGATCGACTACGCCGGCATCATGTTGGTCTCGATCGGCGCTGCCGCCGTAACCCTCGCGCTGAGCTGGGGCGGTAACTCCTACGCCTGGGGCTCGAGCACGATCATCGGCCTGGTCGTCGGATCGGCGATCGCTTTCGCGCTGTTCGTCTGGGTCGAGTCCCGTGCCGCGGAGCCGATGCTTCCGCTGCACCTGTTCAGCAAGCCGGTGTTCAGCTTCTCCGTCGTCCTGACCTTCATCGTCGGGTTCGTGATGCTCGGCGCACTGACCTTCATGCCGACCTTCAGCCAGTACGTCCAGGGCATCTCACCAACCATGTCCGGCGTCCGCGGCATCCCGATGGTGGTGGCGCTATTCGCGACGTCAATGCTGGCCGGCACCGTGGTCAGCAAGACCGGCCGCTACAAGCTCTTCCCGATCACTGGCTTTCTGACGATGGCGGTTGGGCTGTACCTGTTCTCCCGGCTCACGCCAACCACCGGCTACCCGACCCTGTGCGCCTACATGATCGTGTTCGGCGCCGGCGTGGGCCTGTCGATGCAGATCCTCACCACCGTCGTCCAGAGCACCGTCGACTTCCGCGACCTCGGCGTCGCGACGTCGGGAGTCGGCTTCTTCCGCACTCTCGGCAGCTCGTTCGGTACGGCGATCTTCGGCACGATCTTCGCTAATGCGCTTGCGCCTCTGCTGGCCAAGGCGCTCGTCCACTCACCGGGTGTGAATCCGTCCGCCGTCAGTTCCCCAGAGACGCTGCACGCCTACCCGTCACACGAGATCACCCCGATCGTCGCCGCCTACTCACACGCGCTGCACCTGCTGTTCTTGGCCGGAGTGCCGGTCGCTCTGGTCGGTTTCGCGGTCTCGTTGTTCCTCAAGCAGCAACCGCTGCGGAGCACCGCACAGGCCGGCGCCAGCGATGTCGGCGACGGCTTCAACGCGCCGGTTGGCCCGGACCGAATGGTGCAGCTCGAGCAGGCGATCTCCCGGATGCTGCGCAGCGCCGGGCCGGACGATATCGCGACGATCCGGTCCACTGCCGACACCTCCCTGGACGGCGCCACCGGCTGGAGCGTCGGCGTCGTGACTGCACGGTCGCGGATGGGTCTACCGACCGACCTTCACTCGATCGCCGCGCGATTCGGCGTGCCGGCACCGGTGATGCGACCCGCCTTCGACACCGCGCGGACCCAGGGCTTCCTAAGCGGTGACGACGGTGCGCTTGCCGTCACCGACCGCGGCCGCGAGGAGCTCGAACACCTCGGTACGTCGATCCGCGACTGGTTGACCGAGCGGCTCGCGGACTGGAACGCCGAGGACGACCCGGCCTTCGACGACGCCCTTCGTCACGTCGCTCGCAGCCTGGTGGCATAGAGACCATTTGGATAAATTGCCCTCGCGGGACGGGCTGAGCCAACGAGTCCCGGAGAAGGGGCCGCGGCGGTGATCCGGTGGGGCGAGGAGGTGCTCGGCACCCTGGACGCTGCCGTCGCACGAGCGGCCGGCGGCACGCCGACAGTTCTGGTGGTCGAGGGCGCTGCCGGACTCGGCAAGTCGACGTTGCTGGACACAGTCGGTGAGCGGGCCGCTGGTTTCACCTGGCTCGCAACCGAGGCCCTCGAGACTTCGGCGGCACTTCCCTACGACGTCCTCGCCGGGCTCGGGGTCGACCCCACGGCGGCCACGGCGAGCGGCCAACTCACCACGGTGCTCGCGGCGCAGCGGCTGCGGGCCCGGATCGACGACGAGCTGTCCGGCGACAACCCGCTGCTGGTCACGATCGACGACCTGCAGTGGGCGGACAGTGAGTCGGTCGAGGCGCTGCTCGCGGTCGTCAGCCGCTCCGCAGGCGACCGAGTGCTAATCGCGCTCGCTAGCCGCGCGCTCGACGCCGGCCAGCATCCCGGGTGGCGGCGATGGTCAGCCCGGCCCGGCCGGGTCGAGCGGATCGAGCTGGCCGGGCTGTCGGAGACGCTCGCGGTCGAACTGGTCTGCGAGCGACGGCCGGACATCGACCGCGTCACCGCCGCCCGGCTCTGGGAGCACACTGCTGGAAATCCGCTCTATCTATTCGGTTTGGTCAACGAGTACGCGGCGGGTGACCTCGCACAGATGCGGGAGCTGCCGGCGCCGGCCGAGTTCAGCCAGTGGGTGACCGACCACGTCGCCGGGCTGCCCGAGCCGGCCCGGCGCCTCGCTGCCGCATTGTCGGTGCTGGGCGGCGACTGGTGGCCACTGCGCGACGCGGCGACCGTGGCCGGTCTGTCCGAGCCGACCGCGTCAGTCACCGCCCTGGTCGACGCCGGTCTTGCGGAGAGCCGGCCGACCGCGACCGGAGAGCAGATGCGCCTGGCGCACAGCCTGATCCGTGCCGCGACGTACCGGTCCCTGACTGCTTCCGATCGGCAGACGCTGCACAGCCGCGCTTCGGCCGTCGTCAGCGGCACCAGCGCCGCCCTCGAGCACCGGGCCGCTGCGATCACCGGGTACGACGAGGACCTCGCCGCCGAACTCGACAGCCACGCGGTGTCGCTGCGCAACCAGCTCTCTTATCGGCTGGCAGCGCACTTCCACCGGTTGGCCAGCGCGGTCACGGGCGACCCGGCCCAGCGCGAGCGGCTTCGGCTCGAGTCGCTGCTCGACACCCTCAGCAACGGCGACCGGGCAACGGTGCGCGACCAGCTCGACGAACTGGACCAGTTGCCGGCGACCCCACTACGCGACCTCGTGCTCGCCCAGTTGGCGCAATGGGAACGCCGGGCCCGCGACGCGGTCACGCTGCTCACCCCGCGTTCCAGCCCACAGCCGGTCGCAGCCGACGCTGCCTGGACCCAGCACCGGATCGAAGCCCTTCTGGCTTGGTCCCGGCTGTCTGCCGGTGAACCGGAGAAGCTGATCGAGCAGGCGCTGACGCGAATGCGGTGCTACGACAGTTACGACCCGACCTTCACGCGCCTCGCCATCCTCACCGGCGCTCAGCTCAGCGCACGGCACGCGAGCACCCCGGACCAGGTTGCTGGACTCACGGAGTTGCCGAACAGCCCGGGTGCGGTGCCGGCAGACCAGACGCTGACGCTCGGCTGGCGTGGCTTGGTCCGCTCCAACACCGGACAGTTTGCCCTCGCGGTCGCAGACC
Organism: Mycobacteriales bacterium; assembly: GCA_035504215.1. NCBI lineage: Bacteria > Bacillati > Actinomycetota > Actinomycetes > Mycobacteriales > Mycobacteriales bacterium. Next base: position 9,939 of record DATJSI010000090.1, on the reverse strand, counting down.
TGACCGAAATGACCGACCGGATGCAACACGGACTGGCCGACTTCGGAGGCGGGACGTATCACGCGGCGCTGGCCCGGGCGCAGTGGTTCGCCGGCGACTGGGCGATGTCACGAGTCAACATGCGGCTTGCCCTCGAACTCGGCGGTGACTGGCCGGCGCCGCTACTGCTGGTCAGCGCTGCGCTCCCAGCCATCGGAGTCGGCGACTTCGACGCGGCCGACGAGGCGATCGCCACCGGCCGGGACATAACCGCCCGCTCGCCATGGCTGGAAGCTGTCGACCAGCTGTGGGTGGTCGAGGTGATCCGGCAGCACGCGTCCGGCACGATCGACGCCGGGCTCCACTCGCAGGTCCGCGAACCGCTGGAGAAGGTTCGCCGCGGGGAGCTCACCAAGAATCTGGTCTGGCACGTCCACGCCGGACTGGCCGCGGTGTGGGCCAGGGCGCTCGACGACGCGGCCTTGTGTGCCCAACGGTTGTCCGCTGCTGCCGGCCGCACCGACTGGTCCGAAGCGGCGAGTGCCTGGGTCCGCGGACTGGCAGCGGAGGCCAACGGCGGCGGCAAGACCGCGCTCGCGGCTCTGCGCGCGGCCACCGCGCAACCACTTCAATCCATGCCGCTGTACGGCGCGCACATCCACGTGGATCACGCCCGGGTCGCGCATCTGATGAACGACTCGTCAGCCGCAGCCCGGTCACTCGAACTTGCGTCCACCACCTACCAACAGCTCGGCGCCGCGTCCTACCTCCGACACGTCGATGAGATACGGAAAACAACCGCCGCGATCAAGACCGCGACACTCTCACTGTCCGACCGTGAGCGAGACGTGCTCGCCTTGGTGACCTCGGGCATGAGCTACGCGCAGATCGCCCGCAATCTGTTCATCACACAAAGCACCGTCGGCTACCACCTCGGCAACATCTACGCCAAAGCCGACGTGTCGTCCCGACACGAGCTCACCGAGCTGGCGCGTCAGAGCCCGGGGTTGTTCGGTCTGCCCGCGACGGCGTGAGCGCGATTGCAACTAAAAATGCGGGTAGGAGATAGTCCTCTAGCGGATAGAAGCAGCAGAAAGTGCAACACCGCAGGTCAGCAGCGGAGGCTCGGGGATTTGAACCCCGGATGGGCGATGAACCCAAACCGTATTAGCAGTGCTCCGTGAGCGTGCCCGTAGGTGTTCGCCCGTGGCCGCAGTCGTCCGGGGGGCGAACGTTTGTGCACGTCAGTCCCTTGCGCCGGATGGCTGCGGACGCGGCTGGACCCGGATGGACGACGCGGAGTGGCGTTCGAACTGCAACTGAAACTGCAACTGGCAGGACGGGCAAACGGCGGCACCCGTTGCGCCGGTGCGGCCTGCAGCGACCGGTGCCCAGGCCATGCGTTGATCCAGATCCGCCCGGAGGGTTCACGGTCTGACGGGTTTGGCGGGAAGGGTGCGCACGTAGCCAATTGCCACGTCGAGCCATCGCTGCAGCGCTCGCTCTTTGAGGCCGAGGGGAGCGACGTAGACCATGCCCTTCATTGGTCGGCCGGTGAAGTCCATCGGGCGGGTATGCGGTTCATGGAGAGCGGCGGCTGCGAGCTGCGCGTTGAGCCGGAGCATGAGCGAGTCGCCGACGATGCCGCAGGTCATGTTGCCCGAAAGCGTGAAGCATAGGCCGCCGAACATCTTTCGCTCGTCCAGGTCCGGTTCATTGGCGAGAATGTCTCGGACCCGGGCGGCGAGCGCTTCGTCGTACATCGTTGTCGCGTTTCGGCAGACTCAGCGGGCGTCTGCCGCTGGGGTAGGCCCTTCACTGCGCGCTTTCAACCCGCCGAGAAACGCGATGACGCCGGCGTTGAAGCCGCGGCGGAGCATCGCGGCGTCGAGGAGCCTTCCGGCCCACCCGAATTTCGGTGTGTACTCCATTACCTGCGTGACGACCGTCGATCCGTTCTGGTGCGCGAAGGTATAGGTGTGCTGCAACCGAGCGATCGGGAAGTTGCAGGCTGTCAACTCATACGTGAGGCTCGCGTCTGGCTCCAAGGCGGCCAATCGTTCTTCGAACCAGTGCTTCCCGTCGCGCATGGTCACGCGGCGAGTGGCCCCCTGGCCTGCTCGCGCACCGCACGTGACCTCGACGGCCTTGACGGTCGGGTCGTAGTCGGCGAGAGCGCCCAGGTCCGCGACGATCGCCCAGACTGTTCCGGGCGACGCATCGATGGATATCACGTTGGTGAGGCGGGTCATGAGTCGCAGCCTAGAGAGATAGGTTTTCTTTTGCAACCTTGCTAGGCTTCGAGCCATGGCAGCCGCTCGTCGTTCGGATTGCCCGATCGGTTTTGCTCTCGACTGCTTCGGCGACCGTTGGACGCTTCTCGTGATCCGCGACCTATTGTTCAAGGGGAAGCGACGATTCCAGGACTTTCGTCGAAGCGAGGAGCGGATCGCGTCGAACATCTTGGCGGAGCGCCTTCGCGCGCTTGAGTCTGCGGGCATCGTCGATCGGCACGTCGCGGCCCGCAATGAGGGCGGCGTGACCTACTGCCTGACCACAAAGGGCATCGACCTGGCTCCGGTCCTCGTCGAGATGATCATCTGGAGCGCTCAGTACGACGCGCGGACGGCCGCCGACCCGGAGTTCGTCGCCGCAGCGAGAGCGGACCGCAACGCGCTACTGGACGCGATCGCCGCTACGTATCGAGCCGATCAAGGTCGGGACTTCGCCACGTCTTGAGGCCCTACACAAGTACCCAAGTGTCATAGCGAGTCGATCCAGCGCTCTAACCGTCGGCCTTCGGCGGTTAGTACTGATGGATCGCGGGTGGTGTGGGTCAGAACAGCTGTTCCCTGGTAGCTCGCGAGGAAGGTGAGCGCCAGTTGGCGCGCGTCGCGGTGACCCAGGGTACGGAACTGGTCCTCCAGCCATGCGAGCGGCAGGTTCATCAGACGGGCGACGTCGTGGTTCTGTTCGCTCTTGTCGAGTTCCGAGCACAGTGTGCCGTGCGGGCAGCCGTACTTAGCGATGAGATCCGCGCGAGCCGCAAGCGTCCGTGTGAGGGCCTTCAGCCGCGCTTTCGGCGTGCGGTGTTGACCGAGGGACTCAATGGTGTCGAGTACGCCGCGAACATGCGCCTCGACGACGGCTGCGACCAGCGCGTCTTTCGTCTTGAAGTAGTAGTAGATGTTGCCGAGCGGAACGTCGGCTACCTCGGCGATGTCAGCGAGCGTGGTCTTTTCAACCCCTTGTCGGTGGACGAGCTCAGTCGCCGCGTGAACCAGTCGTTCCCGTTTGCCTGGCACAGGCCCGGTCGTGACCATGCCCGTCTCCTTAGTTAGCCGTCTGACTTGCATTGTAGACATCAAGGCCGCATGATATGAGTTAGAAGTCCAACTAAGTCTGTAGAGGGAGCAGTGCTATGGCCACTTCCACCGTCGCGGCCGGCGGCAGCTCGTTCCTGGCCTCGCGGCGGGGGAAACTGACACTTCTGTTGCTCTGTTTGGTGGCGTTCCTCGATTACGTCGACGCCTCGATCGTCAATGTGGCGCTGCCCTCGATACACGACGACCTGCATGTGTCGGTGCAGAACGTGCAATGGGTGATCAGCGGGTACCTGCTGACCTACGGCGGTTTCATGCTGCTCGGTGGTCGGGCGGCGGATCTGCTCGGACGGCGCCGCCTGCTGGTGGCCGGCACGGTCGTGTTCGCACTCGCATCGCTGGGCGCCGGCCTCGCGAACGAATCGGGCGTACTGGTCGCTGCTCGGCTGGTCCAGGGCCTGGGTGCCGCCATGATGCTGCCGGCGGCACTGTCGCTGGTCACCACGAGCTTCAGTTCCGGTACTGATCGCACGAAGGCCCTCGGCGCGTGGGGCGCGATGGCAGGAGTTGCGTCGGCAGCCGGCGTGCTGCTCGGCGGTGTCCTTACTCAAGGACCGGGATGGCGCTGGGTGTTCTTCGTCAACCCGCTGGCCTGCGTCGGAATTCTTGCCGGCACGCTTCTCCTGATCGATCGTGACCGCCCCCGTGCTGGCGTCGCGCGATTTGACTTGCTCGGTGCCCTGCTGTCCACGGCCGGGATGCTGCTGCTGGTCTACGGGATCGTGCGCGCGCCGATCGTCGGGTGGGGCGCGACATCAACCGTGTGCTGCCTGATCGCCGCGGCGATCATTCTGGCCGGCTTCGTCGTGAATGAACGCCGAGTGGACCGACCCCTGCTGCCGCTATCCGTATTCAGGATCGACGGACTCGCCGCCGCCGACGCAACCCAGCTGATCGCGATCGCCGGATTTCTGTCGACCTTCTTCTTCCTGACCCTGTATATGCAAGACGTCCTCGGGTACTCGCCGATCCGCACGGGCCTGTCGTATCTGCCGGTGACCGGCGGAGTCATCGTAGCGGCCGGTGTGTGCTCCAAGCTGTTCCCCCGCACCGGCACGCGACCGGTGCTCGTCATTGGTGCTCTCGCCGCCGCGGGCGGCGTGGGTTATCTGTCCCGGCTGCCGCTTCACGGCACCTACCCAACCGATCTGCTGCCAGGACTGATCGTCATGTCGCTCGGGCTTGGCGCGGTGTTCGTCGGTGCGACCACCGCCGCCAACGCCGGCGTACCAGCAGATCAGGCCGGGCTCGCCGCCGCACTGATCAATGCCTCCCAACAACTCGGCGGGGCGCTCGGTATCGCGATCTTCACCGCGATCGCCACCTCCCACACGAATCGGCTTCTCGCAACGCACATCGCCCAACCGTCGGCTCTTGCCTCTGGGTTCCACCGGGCGCTGATCGCCGCGGCAGTCTTCCTGGTCGCCGCGGCCCTGATAGCGGTCCGGGCCACCAACACCCGAGGCGAACCGACCACCCTCGAGCCTGTCCCCGTCGCGCCCCTCGCCGCGTAGCCAGCGCCAAGAAGGAGACCATTGCCATGAATGTCACGTCGCAGGTCACGATCGCCCGATCGCGACACGAGGTTTTCGACTTTCTTGCCCACGCGGAGCTTCTTCCCATCTACGCCACTGACTTCGACTGGGTCCAGCGAACCGAAGGCTCCGCACCCGGCCCCGACGCTGTCTACACCTACCGCATGACGCGGGGTGCGCAGGGCACGTTCCGGCACGTCGTCTTCGAGCCCAATGTGAAACTCGCCTGGCAAGGTCCGCCCGCGAGGTCTGGCCCCGGCACTGTCGCACCGGCCGGCAACTGGATCCTGAATGACGCCGACGGTGGCACGATCGTCACGCTCACGATGTCCCCGGAACTGCGCGGGCTCCTTCGCCTCATGGCACCGTTTCTGACCGCCAGCATCCGCAAGACCCTCCCCGAGTCGTTACAGCGACTGAAGGCTCATCTTGAGGCGTCCGCTGATCCCGCCCGCGAGGAGCAGGTGACCCGATGACGATCACTGCCTCCTGGAAGGGAGTCACAATCGCTGAAAGCGAGGACACCGTGCTCGTCGAAGGCAACCACTACTTCCCGCCGCACCATGTCCATCAGAATTACCTGGAACTGAGCAGCACGGTTACGCACTGCACCTGGAAAGGCGACGCCGCCTACTCCCACGTCGCCGTCGACGGGGACCGCCTCGTCGATGCCGCCTGGTACTACCCCGCGCCGTACGAAGCGGCTGCCGACGTTGCCGGCTACATCGCGTTCTGGAATGGAGTCGAGATCTGCGGCATGAATCCCGGCGAGCAGGAGATCTCACCACCACCGCGCGCGGCCGCGGGTCACCACTGACCGCATAGCGGCGACCGGCTCACCATCCTCGGGCGTCTCACAACTGCAACTGAAAAAATGCGGCTCGGTCAATTTCTGTAGCGACTCGCACCACTTAGACACGTGAAGGCCCAGGTCAGAGCCGGGTCAGCAGCGGAGGCTCCGGGATTTGAACCCGGGATGGGGGTGAACCCAAACCGCATTAGCAGTGCGGCGCCATAGACCGGACTAGGCGAAGCCTCCCCGCGGCGGAAGCCGCCGCGGCAACGAGGGTAGCGCAGCGTGGTCGACCCGGTTCGGGGCTTTCCCCGCCGACACCGGGTGTCCCGCCGGATTCCACGAGTCGACGGCACCCTCGTTCGTGGTGAAGACGATGCCACCGGCGGGGTTCGCCGTCATCGTCTCGGCCTGGACGAACCCGTCGAGCCTCGCGGTCGGCTTCGGGTGGTGCTTCTCGAGCGCCGCCGGCGAGTAGTACACGAGGTACGGGTCGTAATGCCGAGGGTTTCGGCTGCGGGTAGCGATGTAGACACCGTCGCTCGGGTCGCCGATGACGGCGCCGACCTCGAGCGACAGCGGCAAAGTGAGGGTCGCCCGATCGCTGATGGCCGGGAAGTACGACGCCCGCCGGCCGGTCACGATCCAGATCCCGTACGACGGCGCCGGAGCGACCAACGTGGGGGTGCCGCCGATCACGACGCTGTTCCCGCTCGGCAGCTCGCGCATCAGGCCGCTTCGGCCCGCGACCAGGACCGAGCTCGGTCCGAGTGGTACGACGAAACGCGCGCCGCTGACCGATGACACCGCCTGCGCGCCGAGCACGCCGTCGCGCATCGTCATGACCTGGTTGGCGCGCGGCTCGGTCAGCCAGACGAAGCGGTCGGTGAAGGTCACCTCATCGATGGCGATCGACGGCGTCGAGCGCTCGACGTCCACGCCACCCGCACCGTCCACCGTCGCAATCGCGGTCGAGGGGTAGTCGTTGTCGTCGTGCCAGGCCCAGGCCTTGCCGAAGCCGTAGGCGATGTGATCGTCAGGCCGCGGGACGCGGTAGCGACCGACGACCTGCCCGTTGACCGGGTTGCGTTTCACGACGTAGGACAGCGACCCGGCCCGGGTCGGGCGGGTCTCGATGGTCCAGATGTAGCCGCCGCCTGCGGTCACGTCGCTCGCGAAGTCGGTCGGGCCCTGCGGGTAGTGCACCGCGCTGGCGAGCACCACCGCAGCGGCCGCCTTGCCGCCTCCGTGCCGTGCCGAACCGGGTCCGATCGACGACGCGATCACCGCACCCGCAATCACGACGACCACAGCAACCGCAGCGCCCTGGCGCTGACGAGTACGCCGGACCGCGCGCATGATGCTCGCGAGAGCGGCGTCGACCGACATCGGGTCGCCGGCGGCGTCGACGCCGTCCCGATCCGTGCCGGCCGGCGACACGTCCATGACGAGGTATCCGTCCGGATCGGTTCGCTGCCGGTCGGACCGACCGGCTGGGTCTCGAAGAAGGAGGCGGTGCAACTCAGAGTCCGGGTCGTCATGCACGCGACGCCAGCGCAACCCGAGCCTGGTCAGGCTCCTGACCAGAACGCGTTCGGCCCGCTGGCGATCTGCAGTCGTGTCGCCGTACTCGGCGCTGACCTGGTCAACCAGCGCCGGCCAGTGCTCGCGCACGTAGTCGGCAAACCGTTGCTCCACGACATCCTCCGCGCCCGGCGCCGCCCGCAGCGCGGCCGGTCCCTCACCGGATGGATCGTCCGGCGCGCCGGGTCGGTTCATTGGTAGCGCCGATCCGGCTGGACCGCCAACCGGCTACGCCTGACTCACAACGTCGTGACGTCGAGATCGCCATCGGCGTATGCCCGGCGAAGCACCTTCTTGTCGAACTTGCCAACGCTGGTCTTCGGGACAGCCTCGATCACCGCCCACCGCTCGGGCAGCCACCACTTCGCCACCCGCTCCGCCAGCCACGTACGAAGCTCGTCCGGGTCCAGCGACTGACCCTCGAGCGGAACGACGCACGCCAGGGGTCGCTCCTGCCAGCGCTCGTCCGGTACGCCGACAACCGCAGCCTCGAGCACCGCGGGATGGGCCATCAGCTCGACTTCGAGCTCGACCGACGAGATCCACTCGCCACCGGACTTGATCACGTCCTTGGACCGGTCGGTGAGCGTGATGTAGCCCTGTGGGTCGATCGTGCCGACGTCGCCCGTGCGCAGCCAGCCCTCGTCGAAGCGCTGCCGGTCGTCGTCCTTGTAGTACGCCGCGGTCACCCACGGCCCGCGAACCTCCAGCTCGCCGACCGCCTTGCCGTCGCGCGGCTGCACGTCACCGGCGTCGTCGACGATGCGGCCCTCCACACCGAACAGGAGCCGCCCGGCCTTCGCCTGGTAGTCCCAGGACGCTTCTCCCGTCAGGCCGGTGGGCGCTTTCGCAACCGCCGCGACCGGAGAGGTCTCGGTCATGCCCCAGCCCTGGATGATGTGGATCCCGAACTCCGCCTCGAACGCCGCGATCAACGACCGAGGGACCGCCGAGCCGCCGCACAGCACGTTGCGCAGGGTCGAAAGATCGTGACCCGGGTTTGCCCGCAGGTACTGGAGGATGTCGTTCCAGATCGTCGGGACCGCGGCCGAGATGGTGACCCGCTCGGCTTCGATCAACCCGACGAGCGGCGCGGCCTGCAGGAACCGGTCCGGCAGGATCAGGTCGGCGCCCGACATGAAAGCCGCGTACGGCGTCCCCCACGCGTTCGCGTGGAACATCGGGACGATCGGCATCGTGCGGTCGTCGGCGCCGAGGCCGTTGTTGTTCGCGGTCGTTGCGGACAACGAGTGCAACCAGCACGAGCGATGCGAGTAGACCACGCCTTTCGGGTTGCCGGTGGTGCCGCTCGTGTAGCACATCGCCGCCGCGGAGCGCTCGTCGATGTCGTCCGGCCACTCGAAGGTCGGCGACGCCTCACCGACCACCTCCTCGTAGGAGAGGATCTCCTTACCGGAGGACTCGAGCGCGCTGCGATCTCCCTCGCCGCAGACGAGGACGGTGTGGACCGTGGGCATGTCGCCCAGCACGTTGGCCAGCACCGGCACGAGCGAGCAGTTCGCGATGATCACGCTGTCCTCGGCGTGGTTCGCGATGTAGGTGACCTGGTCGGGGAACAGCCGGATGTTCAACGTGTGCAGCACCGCGCCCATCGACGGAACCGCGAGGTAGGTCTCGAAGTGCTCGGCGTTGTTCCACATGAAGGTGGCAACCCGCTGGTCGCCGTCGATGCCTAGCCACCTAAGAACGTTGGCGAGCCGCGCGGCACGCTCCGCGGTCTCCGCGAAGGACCGCCGCCGACGCTCGCCGCCGTCGCACAGCGTCACGACCTCGCTGTCGCCGAAGACCTCGGCACCGAAGCGCATGATCGAGCCGATGGTCAGCGGAAAGTCCTGCATCGTGCTGCGCACTCGGTCTCCCACGGATCGCAGGTCGCGGCGGCCGGGCGGTCCGCGCTCCTGACATTGTGCGCGGGGCAACCGCGGACGGCTAGCCCCGGCTGGAGTCGCGCGGAGTCTGGCCGGAGTCGACCAGTGCGGGCCGACTCACCGCGACGCGGCTAGCCGACGACGAGGCGCAGCGTGCGCGAGTGGCCCGAGCCGTGCCGGACGGTCGCAGCCACCACGATCCGGTAGACGTCGACGGTCTTCAGGGTCGGCCGGAAGGCGAACGAGTAATGGCCGTGCCGACCGATTCGCGACCGCTGCCAGACGTGCCAGCCGCCGTCGAAGTAGCCCTCACGAAGCACCCGCTGGCCGGCCGAGAACGGCGATGCCGAGCCGCGGATCGTCACCCGGGTCCCTGACCGGACGGCTGAGGCCGACAGACTTGCCCGCACGCCGGGCCGGACCACGTAGTTCTTGAACGCCGAGGACCTCGCGATGTTCGCCGTACCCGGGAAGACCGCCTCGAGCTCGGCATTGCGCTTGGGTCGCAGGACGGTCGAGACCCCGCCGTCGGAGTTCGTCCGCAGCTTGCGAACCTGCACCCACCGGTCCGAAGGCGCCTCTCGGCGGAAGACCAGGACACGCCGGTTCGGCAGCGCCGCGTGGGTGTCCGCGCGCTGCAGCGTCGCGGTCAATGGGATGGCGCCGCCGATCGCAGTGGAGGACTTCACCGACGTCGCCAACGTCGTCGGGATGGTCGGCATCACCGGGTGCGTCGGAGCGGTCGCCGCACCGGTCCCGACCGCGTTGGTCGCGGT
>DATJSI010000089.1 GCA_035504215.1 Mycobacteriales bacterium | reverse complement strand
AGGCTGATCTTGCCCAAGAGTCCATATCGACGGCAAGGTTTGGCACCTCGATGTCGGCTCGTCGCATCCTGGGGCTGGAGTAGGTCCCAAGGGTTGGGCTGTTCGCCCATTAAAGCGGTACGCGAGCTGGGTTTAGAACGTCGCGAGACAGTGGACATAACGCGCTGTCTATAAATTCGGCCAAATGCTGGGAACGCCGAGTATCTCGGACTACTCGTTCTTGTCAGACCCCGACCTAGGGTGCTGGCATGAGCAGTGACAATGTCACGAGTGCGGTCAATCAGCAGGAAAGACTGGATCCGTACATCGCGGGGTTCGTTGATGGAGAGGGTTCTTTTCATGTTGCTGTCCAACGTCATCCGACCACTCGGTTGGGTTGGCAGCTCGTGCCGGAGTTTCATGTCAGCCAGGACAGTTCACGGGCTGAGGTACTGCACCTCATCCGGGATCGGCTGGGCTGCGGATACATCCGGGAGAACCATTGCGGCACACGTGACACCACCTTGGTGTACGTCGTGCGCCGCCGGCTTGACCTGGTGAACCAGGTCATCCCGTTCTTCGAAGCGGAGCCATTGATAAGCGGTAAGCAGCGAGAGTTCGTCACCTTCGCCAGCATCGTTCGCTCGATGCAGGCCGGGGAGCATCTCGACGCTGCAGGGTTTGCCCGACTACGGGAGTCGGCGCTCGCCATGAATGGCGGGGGCCGTTACCGGCGGGTGCACCGTCCAGAATCCTCAGAGACTCTACGCCGAACGCCGACCTCGGTCGGCGAAGATATAGTCCGACCTGCATGGCGACATGCAGAGCCAGGCAGAAATGACCTGGCCCGAACATCGAACATTGAGGATTCGATGTTGTGGTAACAAATGTGTCGGTCCCTATCCGCCGCGCGCGCAGGAAACTTGAGAAGGGCTGTCCCTAGTACGAGAGGACCGGGACGGACGAACCTCTGGTGTGCCAGTTGTTCTGCCAAGAGCACTGCTGGTTGGCTACGTTCGGAAGTGATAACCGCTGAAAGCATCTAAGCGGGAAGCACGCTTCAAGATGAGGTTTCCCACAGGGTCAACCTGGTAAGGCCCCCGCCAGACCAGCGGGTTGATAGGCCGGAAGTGGAAGTGCGGCGACGCATGGAGCTGACCGGTACTAATAGGCCGAGGGCTTGACTCACATTCATTGCTTGCGTCCACTGTGCGGTTCCCGAGATGCGGTCGACTCGACCCTCGGGTGCACCACCACATCTCCATAGAGTTTCGGCGGCACAATGGCGAAGGGGAAACGCCCGGTCCCATTCCGAACCCGGAAGCTAAGCCCTTCAGCGCCGATGGTACTGCCCCGGGGACGGGGTGGGAGAGTAGGACGCCGCCGGACATCTTCCGAATGGCCACCCAGCGATGGGTGGCCATTCGTGTTTGTGCGCCCCATTGCGACAATGACCGGTCGCCCCGCGACCGGGCGCAGAAAGGAAGCCTGATGCCCGCCGACCGTCCCGCACCCGGGCGCCGCGAGGGACCCGCCAAGCGGGGTTCGCGACCGAGCGACCGGACGGCCCGGTCGCGCCGCTGGGTGCCCCCACCGCCCCTGCCGCCCGACATCGACCCGCGCGATCTGGATCGCAGCGCCCGCGCGGCGCTGCGCAGCCTGCCGAAGGACCTCGCCGACAAGATCGCCGCCCACCTGGTCGCTACGGGAACCCTCCTCGAGGACGACCCCGAGCAGGCCCTGGTGCATGCGAAGTACGCCCGCAGCCTCGCCCCCCGGCTGCCGGTGGTCCGCGAGGCGATGGGGCTTGCCGCCTACCGCACCGGCGACTACGCCACCGCGCTCGCCGAACTGCGCGCGGTACGTCGGATCACCGGCGATCCGTCGTACCTGCCGATCATGGCCGACAGCGAGCGCGGCCTGGGGCGCCCTGAGCGAGCCCTTGCGCTCGCCAACGATCCGGATGCGAAGCGGCTCGACCCTGCCGAGCGAGTCGAGCTCGCCATCGTGGTCTCCGGAGCGCGCCGAGACCGCGGCGAGACCGATGCCGCGATCCTTGCCCTGCAGGGCGCGGAGCTGAACCGCACGACGGTCGTGGGCTGGACCGCACGGCTCTGGTACGCCTACGCGGCCGCGCTGCTCGATGCCGGCCGGGTCGACGAAGCCCGGCAGTGGTTCGGCTCGGTCGCCACCATCGACGAGGACGGGGAAACCGACGCCGAGCAGCGGCTGGCCGAGCTCGACGCCGAGGACCGCTAGCCGCCTTCGCCGGCGGCCGCCTCCAGCCGGTCCAGCCAGCGGTTGATGCCGTTGATGTTCGCCGCTGTCGAGCTGAGGAACTCGAACTTCTCGTCCATCTCGGGCTGGGTGTACAGCGCGCGGTAACGATCGGCTGTTCGCTCGCGCACCATCGAGATCGCATGGTCGAGGTCGAGCGCGTCGACCCGCGTGCCGCGAACGGCATCGACCCAGACCTGCAGCTCCTCGGCCGCTTGTCCGAGCGCGGGGCCCACGTCGGCGACCGGGCCGAAGTGGCTGAACAGCAGCCGTTGCGGCCCGAGTTCCTCGAAGTGCTGCAGGGAGGCCAGCGCGAGGTCGAGGTCGAAGTCCGGCGGCGGGGTCGATGGCCGGAACACCTCTGCCTCGGGAATGAACAGCCCCGCGGCGTCACCGACGTACAGGTCGCCGCTGACCGAGTCGAGCAGGCCGACGTGATGCTGGGCGTGGCCGGGCGAGTAGTACGTCGTCAGCACTCGGCCACCGCCGAGGTCGATCTCACCCACCTCGTCGACCGCACGGATCCGGCTCGCTTCGGTCGGTGCCAGTGCCCCGAACACGGTGTCCATGAGGTCGCCGAACACCCGCCGGGCACTGTCCATGAGCTTGGTCGGGTCGGCGAGATGCCGGGCGCCGCGTTGGTGCACGACGATCTGCGCGTTCGGGTAGGCCGCCGCAAGGTCACCCACGCCGCCGGCGTGATCGAGATGGATGTGCGTGACGGCGATCGTCGCGAGATCCGCGGGTCCGATGCCGAGCGCGGCCAGGGACCGCTGCACCGCCGGTGCCGAAGTGGCGGTGCCGGTCTCGACCAGGCACGGGTGCTCGCTCGCGATCAAGTAGCCCGCGGTGATGCCCTGGTAGCCGGACATCAGGGTGTCGATCGAATGAACATCGTGGCCGAGTGGTGTGGTCACGACCTCGGTGTCCACAGCTGCCGTCCCTCGTGCTCGCCGTCCACAACGTGCTGCGCGGGTCGGCCGGTCGCCGACCTGAACCTCGATCCTAGGCAGGCACCGGACGAGGAGGACACATGCCCACACGAGCAGCTGGGTCGGCGCCGGCGGCCGAGCATCGCAACGAGGTGGTCGTCTGCGGCCGGCTGGCCGCGCCTGCGATCACCAAGGTGCTTCCGAGCGGCGACGAGGTCGTGAGCTGGCGACTGGTCGTCGACCGGGCGGACCGGTCGGCGTCGCAGCGGGTCGACGTGATCGACTGCTCGACCTTCGGCGCCCGGTTACGGCGCCAGGCGGCGAGCTGGACCGACGGTGATCTGATCGAGGTGACCGGGGCTTTGCGGCGGCGCTTCTGGCGAGGCGGCGCGGGTGTCCAGAGCCGATGCGAGGTCGAGGCGGTCAGCGCCGTCCGAAGAGCACGCGTCCCTGCACCCCGGAGGCAACCGGCACGCGAGCAGGTCAGGCGTCGTCAAACGAGCGGATCAGCAGCCCGGTAGCCGGTTTCGGCACGAACAGCGTGGACTTGCGCGGCATCCGATCGCCGGCCGCCGCGACCGCCGCCACGTCCGCAACCGGCGTCGGGTTGAGCAGCAGGGCGATCCCGCCGCCGGCGGCCGCCGCATCGACCGCAGAGCCCACGTCGTGGTGGAACTGCACGACCTCCTCGCGGTCGTCGAGGCCCCACAGGGTTGCGATCAGGAAGGCGTGGGTGACGCTCACGTCGAGCGCGCGCCAGGCCGCCGAGCGGTCGGCCGGAAGCGCGGCAGCAAGTCCAGCGGCGTCGGGTTGGGTCAGCAGCCAGGCCCGGTTTCCGTCGGTCACGACGAAAGCGACGCCGTCGAGTCCGGCTTTGGCGAGCGTGTCCTCGGCGGCGCTCAGCCCGCCTGCGATCTCCGTGACCTCGAAGCCGGTCGCCGCCTGCTCGATGGCGCGGCCAGCCGCCAGCCCGGGGATCGCCCGGTGAATGGCGTGCACCTGTGGCCCGAACGCCGAGCCGTCGACCAGGAACGCCAGCCCGAAATCCCACGGGCCGCTCCCGTCCCCGGCTGCGTGGCGCTGCGCCTGATACTGCAGGTAGGTCGCGTAACGATGGTGACCGTCGGCGATCACGGCTCGTCGCGAGTGCAGGTCGTCGGCAATGCCAGTGAGCGCGGTGGCGTCCGTGATCGCCCAGACCCGGTGACGAAGGCCGTCGGAGGTCGTCACGTCGATCAATGGCTCGCTCTGGTCGGCCTCCGCGACCGCGCGGGCAGCGGCGCCGCCGCCCTCATAGACCAGGAAGATCATCTCGAGGTCGGCCTCGGTGGCAACCATGAGCGCCAACCGGTCGGCGACCGGGCCCGCCATGGTGTTCTCGTGCGGCAGCACGATCGCGTCCTCTGCAGGGGTGAGTCCGAGCGCACCCACGAGGCCGCGCTGGACGTGCCCGCCTGCACGCTGTTCGTAGACGTAGAGCGCGGGCTGCTCGTCGGGCACCAGGATGCCGTCGTCGCGCCACTGCGCCATCAGCCGGGCGGCCACCTGGTACCGGCTGTCGGCAGAGGGGTCGCCGGGCTCGTCGCGCGGCAACGTGATCCGCACGACGTTGTGCGGCTCCTGAGCCTCCAGGTGCGCGCGCTGCGCCTCATCGATGACGTCGTACGGCGGTGCCAGCACGTCGGCGAGCGCGACTCGGCCAGGGTCGTAGCGCAGTGCGCGGAACGGCGCCAGGATCAGCCCGTCCGGCCTGGGAAGCGGGTCGGATGCAGCACCTGCGGCCATGTCCGCGATGCTACGGGCAGCGGGCTCCGCCGGGCGGCGGCAGGCTGCCCGGGCGAGGACGCCGCGAAGGAGCGGAATGACAGCACCGTCGAGGGTGCCGCCAGGGCTGGTTGCGAGCAGCGGCTCACTCGTCTCCGGCTACGACCTGCTGCTGCTCGACCTCGACGGTGTGGTGTACATCGGCGGCCGGGCCGTCCGCGGCGCTGCCGAGGCGCTGAACGCGGCCCGGGCCGCCGGCGCCCGGGTGGTCTTCCTCACCAACAACGCGTCGCGACCGGCGAAGGTCGTGGCGGATCAGCTTCGCGGGCTCGGCGTACCGGCCGAGGACGGCGAGGTACTGACGTCGGCGATGGCGGCCGCCCGCCGGCTCGCCGAGGACCTCGAGCCGGGCGCTCCCGTCCTGGTCGTCGGCGGCGACGGCGTCGAGACCGCCCTTGCCGACGCGGGACTGCGTCCGGTGCGCCGTGCCGAGGACGGTCCGGTCGCAGTGGTCCAGGGGTTCGCGCCGGACGTCGGCTGGCGCTCGCTCGCCGAAGCCATGGTCGCGCTGCGCGCCGGTGCCAGGTGGGTCGCGACCAACACCGACAAGACCTTGCCGTCCGAGCGTGGCCCACTGCCCGGGAACGGGTCGCTGGTCGGGGCGCTCGCCATCGCCAGCGGCCTCGACCCGGAGGTGATCGGAAAGCCGGAGCCCGCGCTCTATCTCACGGCTCGAGCGGACTGCGAAGGCGCGCGGCCACTCGGAGTCGGTGATCGGCTCGACACCGACATCGAGGGCGCACGGCGCGCCGGGCTGCCGTCGCTTCTCGTGCTCACCGGGGTATCGACTCCGGCCGACGTGCTGGCCGCGAGACCGCAGGTACGGCCGAACTACGTCGGTCGGGACCTCGGCGCACTGCACCTGCCGCACCCGTCGGTCGAAGTCGACCGCGATCGTGCGACGTGCGGCTCGGCATGGGCCAGGCGGGACCGGCAGTCCGTCGACATCTCCGGCGGCTCCGACGACCCCGCCGGCGATGGAGCGACACCGGACGGGCTTGACCCGTTCCGCGCGCTCTGCGCCTTGGCGTGGACCGAGTCGGCCGACGGCTGGAAGGAGCGACGCGGCGGGTACGTCCGCGCGCTCGATCAGCTCGGCCTTGGCTGACCGCCCCCAATCCCGATCCGGGAGTTGATCAGAGGACACCCAACAGCGCACGCAGCCGCAACATGTCGCGCATCGGCGCAGACACGTGCACCCGCCCGCGCAGCCAGGCGCTCAGGATGTCCTCGCGGCCTTCGGCCAGCGCGACCAGGTCCTCGCTGTCGAGCGTCACCCGGACGTCCGCGATCGACGGGAGGGTCGAGATCTCCGAGTGCAGGGCGACGTCGTGCACGCCGGTCTCGTCGACCCGGGCGGTGAACCACACGCCGAGATCCGAGACGATGCAGATCACGGTACGGCGCGGCAGGTGGCGGCTCTTGTCCTCGTCGTTCAGCCCGTCAATCGTCGCGACCAGGCGATCGACCGCCCGCCGGCACTGCCTGACCGTCGCCATGTCAGACCCGGGCGATCCCGCACGCTGCCGGCCACACGGCAGGCGACGTTAGCGCAACTCGCTGCCGTCGTCGGATACCGTCGCGGCGATGAGTGAGGACCAGGGCACCCCGCAGGACGTCGGGCCGGAGGAGCTCGAGCCGACCGGGGTGGCGGCTGCCGACTCCGCGCTCGACCGGTTGCGCGACCTCGACACGGCAGCGTTGGAGGACCACGTCGAGATCTTCGACGACGTCCACCGCCGGCTGCACGACGCCCTCGCCGAGCTCGACGACGAGCAGTAGCCGGCCGATGACCGTCGTCCGCTGATGGCCCGCAAGGAGCGGTTGGACGCCGGGCTGGTCCGCCGTGGCCTGGCCCGTTCGCGCCGGCACGCGGTTGAGCTGATCGCCGAGGGCCGGGTGCAGGTCGCCGGCATGCCGGCCGACAAGCCGGCGACCGGCGTCGACCACGACGCCGCGATCCAGGTCTGGAGCACGGACCGCGATCGAGTGGTCTCTCGCGGCGCGCACAAGCTGACCGGCGCACTCGACCATTGGCCGGAGCTACCGGTAGCGGGTCGGCGAGTTCTGGACGCCGGAGCATCGACCGGCGGGTTCACGCAGGTGCTGCTTGCACGGGGCGCGACCGAGGTGGTGGCGGTCGACGTCGGGTACGGCCAGCTGGCCTGGGTGCTGCAGTCGGACCAGCGGGTCGTCGTCCACGACCGAACCAACGTGCGTGACCTCACCCCGGCAACGATTGGGGGGCCGGTCGAGCTCGTCGTCGCCGATCTTTCGTTCATCTCGCTGACCGTCGCCCTGCCGGCGCTGGCGGGCTGCCTGGCTCCTGGCGGAGACTGCGTGGTGATGGTGAAGCCGCAGTTCGAGGCCGGCCGGGCCAACGTCGGCCCGGGCGGGGTCGTTCGCGACCCCGCGACCCGGATCGCTGCGATCCGCCGGGTCACCGCCGCGGCCGACGCGCTCGGGCTGGGAACGGTCGGAGTCACCGCGAGCCCGCTGCCCGGGCCGGCCGGGAACGTCGAGTACTTCGTCTGGCTGCGCGCCGACGCGGGGACGATTGACGACGCGGCGATCACCGCCGCCGTCGAGGCAGGCCCGCAGTGAGCGGCACCGAGGGTCGCGCGATCCTGCTGGTCGCGCACGCCCGCCGGCAGGCGGCGATCGACGTGGCCCGCGACCTCTCGCGCCGGCTGTGCCAGGCGGCGGTGACGGTCCGGGTGCTGGACACCGAGGCACCGATCCTCGACTGCTCGGGCGGCGTGCCGGTCCCGGCCGACCAGCATGCGGCGGAGCACGCGGAGCTGGTGATCGCACTCGGCGGGGACGGCACATTGCTGCGCGCCGCCGAGCTCGCCCGTCCCAGTGGCGTCCCGCTGCTCGGCGTCAACCTCGGTCACGTCGGCTTCCTGGCCGAAGCCGACCCGATGGCGATCGACGTGACGGCGGAGAAGATCCTCGCCGGCGACTACTTCGTCGAGGAGCGCCTTGCGCTCGAGGTCGCGGTACGACGCGACGACCAGGTCGTGATCCGCGACTGGGCTCTCAACGACGTCTCGGTCGAGAAAGAAGCCCGCGAACACGTGATCTCGCTGGTGCTCGCGGTCGACGGCCGGCCGGTGTCGCGTTGGTCGTGCGACGGGATCGTCTGCGCGACTCCGACTGGCTCGACGGCGTACGCGTTCTCCGCCGGTGGCCCGGTGGTCTGGCCGCAGGTCCAGGCCCTGCTGGCCGTGCCGCTCAGCGCCCATGCGCTGTTCGCCCGGCCCCTGGTGGTCGCGCCGACGTCGACGGTCGGGATCGAGCTGGCCGATCCTGCCAAGGTCGCGGTGATGTTCTGCGACGGCCGGCGGTCTCACTCCCTGGAGCCTCAGGACCGGCTGGAGATCGTCCGCAGCTCCGAACCGGTCCGGCTGGTGCGGCTGCGCGACACGCCGTTCACGCAGCGGCTGGTCGACAAGTTCCAGCTTCCGGTGCAGGGCTGGACCGGAAGCTGATCCGTGGCGCGGTTCGGCGCCTCCACAGCCCGGCGCGGCAGGCCGTCACGGTCCGTGGCTCGCCGTAGGCTCGAAACGTGCTCATCGAGCTTCGCCTGCGCGGACTCGGCGCGATCGACGACGCCGTCCTCGACCTCGGCCCGGGGTTCACCGCGATCACGGGCGAGACCGGAGCGGGCAAGACCATGCTGCTCACCGGCCTGGCTCTGCTGCTCGGCGGCCGCGCGGACGCTGCCCTGGTCCGGTCGGGACACCCGCGCGCAGAGGTCGAAGGACGCTTCAGGATCGCCATGGACGGGCTGGTCGCGCAGGCGGTGGAGGCGAGTGGTGGCGCGCTCGACGGCGACGAGCTCGTGATCGTGCGGACCATCGGCGCCGATGGCCGTTCCCGCGCCTACCTGGGCGGTCGCGCGGTGCCGGTGGCGACGCTGGCGGCACTGGCCGATGACCTCGTCACGGTGCACGGCCAGGCCGACCAGCGCGGGCTGCTGCGCCCCGCGGTCCAGCGCGCGGTCCTCGACGCCTACGCCGGGCCGGCGGCTGCGGCTGCGGCAGCCGACTACCGCGAGGCGTTCGCACGCCTGGCCACGATCCGAAGCGAGCTCGACGAGGTCACCACCCACCGCCGGGAGCGAACCCTGGAGGCGGAAGGGCTGCGGCAGGGTCTGGCCGAGGTCGACGAGGTCGCGCCGCAGGCCGGCGAGGATCGCTCGCTCGCCGGCGAGGCCACCCGGCTCGGTCACGCGGAGGCGCTGCGCAGCGCGGCGGCGGCCGCCCACGAGGCACTCAGTGCCACTGCCGAGGGCCCGGATACGCCGTCGGTGCTCGGCCTGCTGGGGGCTGCCCGGCACGAGCTCGACGCGGTACGCGGTCACGACCCGCAGCTCGACGCGTTGGCGGCGAGGGTCGCAGAGGCGTCGTACGCGCTGGCCGACGTCGCCGCCGACCTGTCCGGGTACGTCGACCGGCTTGACGCGGACCCGGTCCGGCTGGCCGCCGTCCAGGAGCGGCTGAGCCGGCTCACGGCACTCACCCGGCGCTACGCCGCGGACATCGACGGCGTACAGGCCTGGGCAGTGAGCGCCCGGGAGCGGCTGGCCGCGCTCGACGACGACGACACGCGGATCACCGAGCTGACCGCGGCGCGCGACGACATCCTCGCCCGCCTGACCGATGCCGCCGCCCGGCTGTCGCAGGCACGAGCGGCCGCCGGGCGCCGGCTCGAGACGGTGATCTCGGCGGAGCTGACCGGGCTGGCGATGGCGGATGCCGTGCTCCCGGTCGTGGTGAGCCAGCGGGAGGATCCGCACGGGATCCTGGTCGGCGGCCGCCGGCTCGCGTTCGGCCCGTCCGGTGTCGACGAAGTCGAGTTCCGGCTGGTCGCTCATGCCGGTGCACCCGTGCGCCCGCTCCATCGCGGCGCCTCAGGGGGTGAGCTGTCCCGGGTCATGCTCGCGGTCGAGATCGTCCTGGCCGGCAGCGATGGCGTGTCGACCTTCGTGTTCGACGAGGTTGATGCGGGCGTCGGCGGTCGCGCGGCGATCGAGGTGGGGCGCCGGCTCGCCGACCTCGCACGTACGGCGCAGGTGATCGTGGTCACCCACCTGCCACAGGTCGCCGCCTTCGCCGACCGGCATGTGGTGGTGGCGCGAAGCGCGGAAGGTCTCGTGACGTCGACCGAGGTCGACCTGGTCGACGGCCAGGCCCGGCTTCGCGAGCTGTCGCGGATGCTCGGGGGACTCGAGGACAGCGCGCTTGCCCAGGATCACGCGGAGGAGCTGCTCGCAACGGCGGCCGCGGCAAAGACCGACCCGGCCTGACGACGGGTTGGGCTTATTGGCTGCCTCGCTCTGGCAAACTTCCGGGTAATGAGGCTTGCGACGCTGCGGCGGACCCGCGCCGGCGACCAGCCGCCCGGCGTGGTCGGCACGGTGCGGCTCGACCGCCGGACGAAGACGCTGACCCGCCGGCTGCGTCCGGGCGACATCGCCGTCATCGACCACGTCGATCTCGACCGGCTCGCGGCCGAGGCGCTGGTGCGGTGCCAGGTCGCCGCGGTCGTCAACGTGGCGCCCAGCATCTCCGGCCGATACCCCAACCTCGGCCCCGGGATCTTGCTGGCCTCGGGTGTCCCGCTGGTCGACGACGTCGGGCCGGAGGCCTTCGGGCAGCTGCGTGAGGGCGATCGCGTCCGGCTGTACGAAGACACCGTCTTCGACCTCGACGGGCGGATCCTCGCCAAGGGGGCGGAGCAGACCGTTGACACGCTCGCCCGGTCGATGGCCGAGGCCCGCGAAGGGCTGTCCACCCAGCTCGAGGCCTTCGCCTCCAACACGATGGAGTACCTCCGCCGAGAGCGCGAGCTCTTGCTCGACGGTGTCGGCGTACCCGACATCGCGACCCCGCTCGAAGGACGCCACGTCCTGGTCGTGGTCCGCGGCTACACCTACCGCGAGGACCTGGTCGCGCTGCGGCACTACATCCGCGAGTACAAGCCGATGCTGATCGGCGTCGACGGGGGAGCCGACGCCCTGCTCGAGCGCGGCCTGAAGCCACATCTCATCGTGGGTGACATGGACTCGGTGAGCGACGAGGCGCTGTGCTGCGGCGCCGAGATCGTCGTGCATGCCTACCGCGACGGGGCGTCGCCCGGCCTGTCCCGGGTCCAGGAGCTGGGCATCACGCCGGTCGTCTTCCCCGCAGCCGGCACCAGCGAGGACGTCGCGCTGCTCCTCGCCGACGACAAGGGCGCATCGTTGATCGTCGCCGTGGGCACGCACGCGACGTTGGTCGAGTTCCTCGACAAGGGCCGCTCCGGCATGGCAAGCACGTTCCTCACCCGCCTGCGGATCGGCGGCAAGCTCGTCGACGCCAAAGGGGTGAGCCGGCTCTACCGCAGCCGGATCCCGATGGCCACCCTCATCCTGCTCGTGCTCGCCACCGCCATTGCGTTCGCGGTTGCGTTGTACGTGACCCCCGGCGGCGCGCTCTACCGCGAGTACTTCTCGACCGACTGGGAGCACTTCACCCGCTGGTTGCACGGCCTGCTATGACCGCGATGGGGGGTCGCGCCGGGCGCCGGCGCGGTGCGGTCATGCTCGCGGTACTCGGGCTGGCCGTCGGTGTGTGCGGGTCCGCGGCCGGAGCGGTTCGCACTCCGCCGCACGCGGTCACCCTCACGGGCGGCAAGAGCCACTTCTACGACCTGTACCTCCCCATCGTGGGATCGCCGAAGTACGCCGTCTACACCGCGCAGCCGTATCCGTACCAGAACGAGACGCTGCACGTCCGCACCGCCAAGGCCAAGACCTCCACGCTGGCCTTCGACCCGAACGATGACATCGAGCCGACTTCGCTCGCCGCGGGATCGTTGACCGGCTCGGATGTGTTCGCGGACACCGGCAGCGGACTTGTCCCCGATGCCGCGGAGTGGTGGAACGTCGGCTCGGGCGAGCACGGGGTGCTGATGCTGGCGAGCACCGATGCGTATCTGTCGTCGGCTCCCGACGGCGTGCTCGCGATCGGCCCGAGCGGCGAGCTGCAGGACCATCCGACCGCGGGCGGTCGGGACCGCAAGGTGGGCACTCCGTTCCCGAAGGCCACGAGCTCGTCACCGCCGGTCGCGGTCGCCGGCGACGCCGGGGTGGTGCTCGCGTTTCATCACAGCTTCCGGTACATGGCCTGGGCCGATCCGGGTGTGTTCACGACTCTCGACGTCGGCGCGACCGGGGATACCGACCTGTTCTGCAGCTCGGTGACCTCGGGAGCCGCCGGCTGCGGCGGGATCGATGCCACCGGTCACCCCCTGGTGCTGCGGGTCCCGTTGACCGGCTCGGCGCCGGTGGTCACGCAGCTGGCTGCCTCTGCCTGCCCGAGCGCGATCTACCTGACCTCCGCGGTCACGGCCTGGTCGGACGGCTGCGAGCGCACGATCAACACGGTGCCGGCTGGTGCCGGTACGCCGATTGCGAGCGGCCCGGCGTACGTCCAGGAAGGGGTCGGCCTGATCGGCGCCTTCGGCAAGCTGGTCATGGCGGTGGACCCCGGGCACCGCTACGCCGTCGATGAGGCCGCTACCGCGAGCGGCAG